>CAKURN010000233.1 GCA_934675695.1 uncultured Candidatus Melainabacteria bacterium
AAGGCGAATTGTTCGGAACTTGCCCAATCTACTTGTTGACAACTGATGTTGAAGGCAATAGTGAATGGGCTAGAAAAATCACTCATAAATTATATGATGGAGATGAAAAAATTCGTGTAGCTCAAGAAACAGTTCTTGGTATCGGTGGTGTTAGAGTTCTTCAATCTGTTGGATACAACTTTGATGTTATCCACTTAAACGAAGGTCACGCTCTACCTGCAGCTTTTGAATTATTAAATCAATACAATGGTGATTTAAAAGCAGTTAGACAAAAGACAGTATTTACTACTCACACTCCTGTTCCTGCCGGTAACGAAGTTCACTGGGTTGATACATTAGTAGAAGCAGGCTTCTTTGCAGGTTGTTCTCGTGAAACAGCTGTTGAATTGGGTGGTGAAAACTTCTCTCTAACAGTTGCAGCTCTTAGAATGTCTAGAATTGCAAACGCTGTATCTCAACTTCATGGCTTAGTTGCAAACAAAATGTGGGAATGGGTAAAAGACAGATGCCCAATCAGAGCAATCACAAACGCTGTTAATTTACATTATTGGCAAGACGAAAGAATTGCAAAAGCAAAAACAGACAAAGAACTTCTTGATGCTAAATATGAAATGAAAAAAGATTTGTTCCAATACATTTCTGATACTCAAGGAAAACGCTTTGATCCAAACGTATTAACAATCACTTGGGCAAGAAGATTTGCTGATTACAAACGTGCTTGGTTGATATTAATGGATGAAGATAGAATTTCTAAACTATTAAACGAAAACAAAGTACAATTGATTTTTGCAGGTAAATTCCACCCGGATGATACAATGGGTAAAGAAACTTTCAACAATATTTTGAAAAAATCATACAATATGAAAAATATGGTTGTTCTTCCCGGTTATGAATTGGCACTTTCTGCAAAACTTAAAAAAGGTTCTGATATTTGGTTAAATACACCAACAAGACCTCTAGAAGCTTCTGGTACTTCAGGCATGTCAGCTAATATGAACGGTGCTGTTCACTTCTCAATCTATGATGGTTGGACAGTTGAAGGTACTTTCCCTGGAATCAATGGTTACACTGTAGAGTATCCAGGTTTGGATGATGATATTCCATGGCAAGAAAGACACTGGAAAGACCACAGATTCATCATGAATACTCTAGAAAACGAAATCATTCCTACATATTATGACAATAAAAAAGAATGGGCTCGTTTGATGAGACAAGCTATGAGAACTGCTGAAGGTTACTTCAACTCTGACAGAATGGTTATTGAATACTTCAATAGAGTATACAAACCAATTGCCCATGGTGGTGCACAAGCTGGTCAAGAAGACGAAGGAAACGTTGGTTCTTTTGAAGCTCCAAACCAAGATGCTTGGACATATTCAAATATTAAATAACAAAATTTATTGTTAAAATATTAAAACTTGGTTATCAATTTGATAGCCAAGTTTTTTGTTTTTTATTTTATAATAAATTATAATAAATCATTTTTTGCAAGTAAATTCATAAATTCACTAGATAATGGCTCATTTAATGCTTTTAATTCACAAACTGATGCATTAACACTTATTCCTGCTTGGTCAAAAATACAACCTTCGTTATTATATGAAGCTCTTACTCTTTCGATAAAAGGCATAAACTCATTCATATGTTCTGGTGAATCAAAATATTTTAATATTGTTGCTTTTCTATCTGCTGGATTTATTAAATTTCTCAAAATGTCGTTTTCTGATGTGGTTTTTGCTCTATCAAACGCAATTTCAATTATTTTTTTAACATCATCACTTCTTTTTTCTTTTATGCAGCTTTCTAAAATGTTGCTCATATATTTATTATTTGCAGCATCTGGATTTGAAAAGAATTTTTCTATTTTAAAATTTACTTTTGCTGCGGGTGTTGGGGTGTTTATTACCTCAACTTTTTTAGGTGTTGAGCCAACATATTCTGCTTCTATAATGTTTTTGCCATTTTCTGAACTTATTTTTGTAATCTTTAATTTTGAACCTCTCTGCAAAAGAAATTCATGTTCGTTGCGGATTTGTCCTGCTTGTGCATCAAATGCATTAGTTCCTCTATATTTATCTACATCAATTACTTTGCTTCCTTTTGGAACTTTAATTTTAAATTGATAACCACCCCTAGAAAATTCGCCAGCTGTTTTTATATCGCTACTTGTTGAAAGATAAGCGTCTTCTGATAGAATATCTCCAACTTTTAAATTTTTTATTTTACTTGCATAACTTGAATCTTGTCTGATTTTTATACCTCTATATAAAGTTGTATCTTCACTTAACGGAGGAATGTCATTGTACATAGAATCGATATCTTGAATGCATTCTAGTGTGTCTTGTTCAACTTTCCCCATACGCAAACCTTGATTAATATCTTGGTCAGCTCCGTTTTTATAGTCTGCTAGAGATTTTATTTGTTTTTCTTGTTCTTTTGGGTATATTGTTTCTGGTGTTTTTATTTCTTCTTTTATTT
>CAKURN010000234.1 GCA_934675695.1 uncultured Candidatus Melainabacteria bacterium
CTTTTGGGAAGAATTTTTGTATGAAAAAATGAATATCGAACCTAATCTTCTTGATGAAGATTTGCCTATGAACCCTGCACCACAAGGCGATTTTATATTTCATTTTAACCCGAAACGCCGCCAAAACTTCTTTTCTATTCTTGTAATGAATAGACACACAAAAAAAGTAATTAGAGATTTAGAAGCCGTTTTCAAACAAATAATTTTAAAACAAAGAGAAGAAGAAAATTTTCAACTCAACAATTCTCAAAAATTAGAAGTTTTGATGTTCAAAATGCTTCTTAGTCAGTCCAGACTCGACAAAAAATCAGGCTGGTATGACGTACAAATAAACAAATTTGACGAATTTTTCAAAATGCTATCAAAGATGGACGATGTAATCGATGCTAAAACCCATCAAAAAATAAAGTTTTCAGATTCTATTTGGAATTTGTGCTTAGATGTCAATGTTTCTTATGTAGGCAATATTTTACTTAGTTTGTATTGGAAAAGAAACGACATAGACGAGATTTACCCGTTTGAAGAAGTAAGATATTTTTCAAGACAATTAAAATGGGGCAGATACAAAGATGTGATTTTTCAAACAGACGCATCAGTTAGCGTAATTCCACAAAACCTTACAAAATCCAGCTTTTCAGATATAAAAGATGCTGATGGCGGAAAATTTGTTTACGAAGAATTGCCAAAACTAAAAGAAGTTATGACAGTAAATATGTCAGAAGAAATGGAAAAACTGACATTTGAAAAAAGACCTCCGATTTTTGTTGTAGAATTAGGGGTTGATTATGACCAATCATTAAAAGCCTCATTAGAATTTGAATATGATGGTGTTAGAGTTCCTTATCAAAAGCAATTTAAAAGCCCTTATGTTACAATAAAAGACCCATCAAAAGACCTTTTGTATTGGATTAAAAGAGATATGGAATTTGAACAAGCTGCATACAGAATGCTTCTTGCTTGTCGCTTTGCACCGGTTCAATCTAACAATCTTGCACTTGATAAAGAATATGCAATTGATTTTTATAACTATTATATTTCAAAAGCAGGAGAAGGCTGGAAATTTATTGAAAAAGACGATTTATCTTTCTATAAATTAAACAAAAAAGGGCTAAAACTAATTGCAGATATTGATTTTTCAGAAGACAGAACAGACAACTTCAACATAAAATTGCGTGCAAAAGCAGATGATGTCGAAGTTGATTTTGAAAAAATAATCGATTTGACTTACGAAGGAGCAAAATACTACAATATCCCATCGGGCGGACAAGCTGCAATCCCAACAGACGACGTGTTGTCTTTGTTAAAATCATTCAACACTTATGATGTATATAAAAACGACGAAGACAAATACATTGTAAAAACATACAGAGCAGGTGTAGTTTCTGAAATGGAAAGAATGGGAATTGCCCTCAAAATGAGTAGAAAATTCTCTGCATTTTGGAAAGAAATTTCAACTTTTTCTACAATGGATTCAACTCCACTACCAAAAAATCTAAAAGCAGATTTAAGAGAATATCAATTAAAAGGTTATTCTTGGCTGTGGTTTTTGTACAAATACGGCCTGAATGGCGTTTTGGCTGATGATATGGGTCTTGGAAAAACCGTTCAAACACTTGCACTTTTGCAAAGAGCAAAAGAAAAAGACCTAAAACAACCAAATCTGGTTATCTGTCCGACTTCTGTCGTATTTAACTGGGAAAAAGAAATAGAAAAATTCACCCCAAATTTAAAATTCTTGACTTTATCTGGCCCAAACAGAAAAGACAAATTTAAAGATATAGAAAAATACGATGTCATAATCACAAGCTATGCTTTGGTTAGACGTGATATATCAGAGCTTAAAAAAATCGAATTCAGATATGTAATTTTAGATGAATCTCAAAACATCAAAAATGCAACAAGCCAAACTTCACAAGCTTGTAAAGCCCTAAATTCAAAGCACAGATTGGCTCTATCAGGTACTCCGATAGAAAACAAATTAGAAGAATTGTGGTCAATATTTGACTTTTTGATGCCCGGATTTTTGTTTGATGCAAAAGAATTTAACCAGCGTTTTGTACTTCCTATTGTAGAAAACGAAGATACAGAAGTCCAAAAACGCCTAAAATCACAGATTTTCCCATTCATATTAAGACGTATGAAAAGAGACGTTGCAAAAGACTTGCCTGATAAAATCGAATCAGTTGCATACTGCGAACTCACACCTGAACAAAAAGATTTGTATTTGCAGGTATTGGATTCAACAAAAGAAGAATTATTCAAGTCAATCGAAACAGTCGGCTTAGAAAAATCGAGAATGTCCATATTCTCTGCACTATTAAGATTAAGACAGATTTGCTGTCACCCGAGATTGTACGACAAAGAAGGTAAACTCGGCATAAATGAATCAGGAAAATTTGAACAACTGCAAGACATGTTAGAAGAAATTATTGCAGAAAAACATAGAATTTTATTGTTCTCTCAATTTGTCG
>CAKURN010000235.1 GCA_934675695.1 uncultured Candidatus Melainabacteria bacterium
CATTGAAGTCTTCCCTGTTCCTCTAGGACCGCAAAACAAATATGCGTTTGCAATTCTATTTAATTCTATTGAATTAGAAAGTGCTTTAACAAGAGCTTCTTGTCCTATTACATCATCGAAAGATTGGGGACGGTATTTTCTAAATAATGGCAGATATGTGTTTTCCATATAGTAATTATAAAGCTAAAATAAAAATTTATCTATATGTTTTAAAGATTAAAAATACATAATCTGATTCGTATGAGTTTAGTGCTTTGTAAATATTGTGCGGTGAAGTTTTTAGTTTATAGCATTCATTGTCAACTTTTTTGTATTGAACAATTTTGTCTAAAGTGAAATTTGTTTCAATTAAGCCAACAAAATTATACAGTGTTTTTGATTTTATAGCTTCGTATAAGAGTTTTGTCTTACTTTGTTGAATTGTGTTGTTTTTGAAATCAATTTTTCTGAGTTTAGTGTTGTAATCGCTCATTGTTGCAGCTTTTATAATTGAAACATCAGAAATTGGTTTCGAGTTTAGTTTGTCTATGAAGATAATTATTCTATTGCCTGCATATTGCGTATAATTGTCTAAAAAGTATTTTGCAATATAGTCGTTTAAATTTCTTTCGGTTAAATAATCTTCGATTAGTCTATTTATGTTGTTTTTGTTTATAGAGGTTGTGTTTTTGTTGCTTAAATTTCTAATCATGCTTTTTTTGGTGTTTTTTTGTAACAATGAATAATCAAAATCAAAAAAGTTCAATTCCTTCCAATACATTGCTCCGTATTGCCCCATAAAAGGCATTATAATTAAGTCGTTTTTATCGACATTGTATTCTTTTGTAAAAGAACTAAAAGCATTAATAGTCGGGTAGTTTTTGTTAATTGTCAAATTAAAAGAATTTGCTTCCGGGTTTATGAATTGAATTGCGAACAAACAAAAAATCACAAGTGCTTTTAAAAATTTGTCTTTTAATTTGTATATTCCATATCCTAGAAGAATTATGCTTGTTGTAAATAATTGCGTTAAATAAATTGGAGAAGTATCTATAATTTCATACATCATAAAAAATATCGTAAGCAAGAAATTTAATATTGCTATTAAAAAAATAAATTTTAATTTGAAGTTTTTTCTATACGCAACAAAACTAAAATACAAAAGCATAAACAGTGGCAATATTGAACTATAAAATAAAGAAATAAAGAGTTTTACAGAGTTTAAATTTTTAAAATCTGGATTTAGTGCAAAACTATACAGCATTCCTAAAGTGCTTTTTGTTTGTATATTTGGAATATTAAAGCTCATATAAGGACTCAAAAATTCGTTTATCATTAAATACAAACTATTAAAATTCAACCCGATTCCATTGTAGGTGTTTGGTATTATTGTGTTTGTCCAATTGTAATATTGAATAATTAAAATCGTAAAAGTAGCAAGAAATGCAAAAAACGAGCAAAAGGCTATTTTTATTACATTTTTTTTGATGTATTTTCGATTTTCATAAAATTTGTACAAAAGAAACAATTCCGGAATTACATACAAAAATCCTACATTATCAATCAAAATAAAAGCACAGTTTGCAATAGTTAAATATAAAAAATGTTTTTTGTTGGGCTTGGTTATAAAATCGATTATTGTTTTTATCAAGATTGTTCCAACTAAAAAATTCAAGCAATAAGGTGCAATTAAATCTGTATAGTACAAATAAAAATGATTAATTGTAAACAATATCCCTAAAAAATAACCAAGACTTCTGTTTAAAATTTGTTTTCCGATTTTTATGATTAAAAATATATTTATTAAAGAAATAATTGAGTTGAAGATTTTTATTATCAAAGTATTGTTGAAAAATGGAACAAAAAAATGAATCAAAAAATAATACATTGGCAAAAAATAATCTTTTAAAATCGTTTCTTTTAAAATTCCGAAAGGAAAAGAACAGTTTGCTAAAGCAAGTGACTTAAATTCGATACTTATAATTTCATTTTCATTTATTAAATAATGAGTTCTAACGATGACAAAAACTATAAATATCAAAATATAAAATATATATTTTGCATTAATTTGAAATTTCATATATAAAGTATAACAAAATAATTTCTATTGTGAAATACAATAGAAAAAAACCACTACACAATTGTCATGGTTTTTGTTATTTTATCATTTTTGTGAAATGTGTATAGAAATCAATGTAAATCTAATGTTTTATAGTGCAATTTGTACAACTACTATAATTATAAGGGATTTTATTTTTCGCGTATATAGAAGAAACTAAACAATAATAGGAATTGTTACTGTTTTAGTCGTGTTTCTTCTATTATATGAGAATTTTTTGAGGTGGATTTTTTTGATCTGGCAGAGCAGAAGTTTGTATGTAGTATTGAAAACTACATTGTGTAGTTTTGTGTGCTATGTTATATAGTTTTGGTTGTTGTGTTGTATAGTATTATATGCCGTATAATATAGTTTTTAAAATAATATAACAT
>CAKURN010000236.1 GCA_934675695.1 uncultured Candidatus Melainabacteria bacterium
GCAACCAGTGCTTTTTTAAGTTTTTCATCTCCGATTTTAATTTGCTCCGGTGCTTTTTCTGTTTCTTGAGCTTTAGTAGCCTTACTACCTTGAAAATTCGTATGTTGAACTGATGTGACATTTTGTACTGACATTTTTTCTCTCCCGACAAACTTATATTATGAATTTATAAAAGATTTTTTTCTTTTAAGATTGTTAAAATTTTAATTTCTTTTTTACAAAAATTTACAAAAGAATTTCGATTATTTAATATAAAATGAGATAAAACGGAGTAAAAAATGAAGAAAAATATTATTATTTGGTTATTGGTTTTGGTATTTTTGGTTTTTGGTTTGGGGATTATTTTTGCTAAAAAACAAAAACAAAAGAAATTCGTTTTTTGGTCAATTCAGTTAAAACCTGTTTATGAAAAACAAATAAACAATATAATCAAAAATTTTGAAAAAAAACACCCGCAATACAAAGTTGTCTGGGTTGATATTCCGATACAAGAAGCCCAAAAAAGAACCCTTGCTTCTATTTTGTCTTCTACTCCGCCTGATTTAGTCAATCTAAATCCTGATTTTTCTTTGATTTTGGCTCAAAAAAATGCTCTTTATTTTTTCGATGAGAAAGATACAAAAGATTATTTAGAAACATTAACCGACAAATTACGCTACAATGGAAAAATCTATGCTCTGCCTTATTATGCAACGAGTCCTGTTACTATATACAATAAAGAAATCTATCAAAAATGCATTGGTGGTGAATTTATAAAAAATTACTCAGATTTAGCTTTAATATCGGAAAAACTAAAAAAATGTTCCTCTACTCCTGTTTTTTCTGCAAACATCAATGAAAACGACACTTTAGCTAAAATATTAAATAAATACAATGTTTTTGATTTGACGACAAATTACCAAAAAGAAAAGACATTCGAGGTTTTTTCACTTTTTAATAAATTATATAGAAATAACGAACTTCCGAAAGACATTTTAACAACCAACCATAGAGAAAATGTAGAAAAATTTATGTCAGCTCAAGCACTTATTATTGTTGCGGGTTCTAATTTTGTTAATATGATAAAACAAAATTCGCCTGAACTTTATTCAAAATCAGAGATCGCAATGCAGCTAACTGGTGATAATGAAAAATTTGATGTTTCTTTGATGAATTTGGTTATTCCATCTAAGGCAAAAAATAAAGAATTGGCACTTGAGTTTGCAAAAACATTAACAAATGAAGAAAATCAACTTGAATTTGCAAAAATAACAAATGTCTTGCCTGTAAATAAAAAAGCACTAAATAACGAATATTTTAAAAATTGTTCTTCTGATTTGTATGAAAAATCAAGATGTGTCGCATCAAAACAGTTGAGCAACTTGGTCAACAGAGATTTTGGCGATGAAAACAAAAAAGCAATAAATGAACAAATAAATAAAACTCTAGAAGAAATTTTATTGCAAGACAAAATTTCTCAAAAAGAAATTAAAGACAAAATTGAAAATCTGTCAACAGAAGTAAAACTGCTACAAACAAAATAATCTGTAGCAGTTTTTATATATGATATATGAAAATTATTTTTCTTGTTTTAAATTGTGTAGAGAACCTTTTATTTCTTTTACACATTTTGCAGCCAAAAATAATGCAATTGCAGAGATTCCTAAACCAACAGCTGTTTCTTTGCATACACCTGCATTTTTAGCTTTTTCGTAAGTGTCTTTTGGAACATTTTTAAGTATAGAGCTTTTTGCTTTACTTGCTGTAGAAATTGTAGCACTTCCGATTTCGTTTAAAGTGTTTATAGAGCTACTTACTGCTTTTGTCACTAATGGTTTAATTTCCATAATTTTTTCTTCCTTATATTGCTACATCTAACAAGGTTTTTAAAGCACCCATGTCTTTTGTACATCTGTCATACATAGAAACACTCTTTTGAGTGATATCTTTAATTCCATCTCCATTGTTATCTGCTGTAACTAATGAAGGTACTACCGCAATTGTAGAAACACAACCTGCAACATTTGCTAGTGCTTCTGCTTTGTCACCGCTTTTTGAAACAGCTTTTGTAAAAGTAGAACCTACTGATTCTAGTATACCAGCTGCTTTTTTTGCTAATTCAGGAGTTTTTTCATTGTTAACAAAGTTGTCGATTCCTTTTGTAACACTGCTTGATAATTTTGTAGCTTGATCTGCTGTTTTACCGATTACGTTTGGAAAAAGTTTATTTGCAGCTAGTGCCATTGCTTTTCCTGTTGCAAAAGTGATAATCACTGCACCAAGGGCAGAAGCACCGATTTGTAGCATATTTTTCTTATCGCTTTTTGCTTTTACAGCTTCGCTTTCTTCGTCAAAATCAGTTAAATCTACTTCTCTGTTTCTGCAATTAAAGCAATCACAGTCTTCTTGAGAATTTAGTTGATCTAGTGCTCTCATAACA
>CAKURN010000237.1 GCA_934675695.1 uncultured Candidatus Melainabacteria bacterium
GCATAGGGACATTCGGATTAATCATGTTTGGTTGATTGTTTGGCATTTGCATCGGCTGATTTGGTTGAGAATTAATCATGTTGTTATAGTTTTGCGGATACAAAGGCAAATTTGGATTTGTATTTTGACCATACATTGAATAGTAATTATTAGTATTATTATTTGTTGTTGTATTGCCACAAGGTGTAGAAGCCAAGCTCGTTGCACCATTTCCGTATGCTTGTGGTGAATATATATTTATACTCACAGCATTCGGACCTTGTTGCGGATAACATTGATAAGAATTCATAGGACTATTTTGCATAAACTTCCCTCATAATTTAATAAAAAACAAAAAGCAAAACAAAATTGCCAAAAACTTCAAAAATATTAATAATTTTTTAAAATTTTTTTGTGATAATATTAAAGAAAAGTTTTTAAAAGGAGACAAAATGTCGGATTACAAAGATAAATATGAAATGGTCATAGGGCTGGAAGTCCATGCACAATTAAAGACACAAACTAAAATCTTTGGTCGTGAAGGTTGTGAATTTGGTCGTGAACCAAACACAGAAACCGGAACAGTTACATTGGGTTTGCCGGGAGCGTTGCCTGTATTAAACAAAGAATGCATAAATATGGGGGTTTTAGCAGGTTTGGCACTAAATTCGACTATCCCATCACGTTGCAAATTCGACAGAAAACAATATTTCTACCCAGATTTGCCAAAAGGATATCAAATTTCACAGTATGATGAACCTATTTGCCAAGGCGGTTGGGTGCAAATTTCAAACAAAAAAGTTGGAATCACAAGAGCTCACTTAGAAGAAGATGCTGGAAAATTGGTTCATGCAGGTGCAGCAGGGCTTTATGGTTCAACATATTCATTGGTTGATTTAAATAGAGCCGGAACTCCATTATTAGAAATAGTATCTGAACCAGATATGAGAAGTTCTGAAGAAGCTCGTGAATATGTAGAAAAACTAAGAAACATACTAAAATACATAGGCGTTTGCGATGGAAACCTAGAAGAAGGTTCTATGAGAGCTGACTGTAATATTTCTATTCGCCCAATCGGACAAAAAGAATTTGGTACTCGTGCAGAAATTAAAAACGTAAACAGCTTCCGCTCTTTGGTTCGTGCAATTGAGTATGAATTTGTTCGCCAAGCAGAAATTTTAGAAGAAGGTGGACAAGTCGTTCAAGAAACTCGTCTTTGGGACGACAATTCCGGCATGACTTCTTCAATGCGTGGCAAAGAAGACGCTCACGATTATCGTTATTTTCCTGAGCCTGATTTAATGCCCGTTGAAATTTCAAGACAATGGGTTGATGAAATAAAATCAAAAATGCCCGAATTGCCTGATGAAAAAGTAAAAAGATATATAGAGTCAGGTTTATCTGAATATGATGCAAATGTTTTAGTTAATCAAATTGATATGGCATTATATTTTGATGAAGCCCTAAAACAAGGGGCAGATGCAAAAACAGCTTCTAACTTCTTGATGGGCGAAGTTGCCGCATATTTGAAAGAAGAAAAAATCTCGATTAATGAATCAAAATTAACTGTTGAAAACTTTGTAAAACTTTTGAATTTGTTGAAAAAAGGTACAATTTCAAACAACATTGCAAAAGGTCTTGTTATTGATATTTTAAAAACAGGAAAAGATGCTCAAGAATTGGTTGAAGAAAAAGGATTGTCAGTTATTTCTGATGAATCTTCTATTCTTCCAATTGTACAAAAAATCGTCCAATCAAACCCTGAACAAGTAGCAGCTTACAAAGGCGGAAAAGACAAATTATTTGGCTTCTTTGTTGGACAAGCAATGAAAGAAACCAAGGGTAGAGCTAACCCTCAACTTTTAAATAAATTGTTAAAAGAAGAATTGGACAAATAATTTTGTTTCGTATATAATAAATATACGGAATGAAATTCCAATCACATTGAAAACTTTATACATTTGCTAGAAGTGGCCCAGAGAAATTTATGGAATAAATTTCAAAGAATAATTGGTAAAACCAATTTCGCCACAAAATGCAAATCACATTGAAAACTTTATACATTTGCCCAAGTGGCGAAATTGGTAGACGCACCAGACTCAAAATCTGGCGTGGTTCACCCCACGTGCCGGTTCGACTCCGGCCTTGGGCAAATGTTTTATAATTTAAAAGTTTTATATATGACGGAGTCGAACCTCCGGTTCTTACCTCTCAAAAAATACTCAATGGTTCGTATTTTTTTCGGCAGAGTGGCCTTGGGCAAATGTTTTATAATTTAAAAGTTTTATATATGACGGAGTCGAACCTCCGGTTCTTACCTCTCAAAAAATACTCAATGGTTCGTATTTTTTTCGGCAGAGTGGCCTTGGGCAAATGTTTTATAATTTAAAAGTTTTATATATGACGGAGTCGAACCTCCGGTTCTTACCTCTCAAAAA
>CAKURN010000238.1 GCA_934675695.1 uncultured Candidatus Melainabacteria bacterium
TTTCAGGTGTTTGTTTACTTTGCTTGTTTTTTTATTTAGCTATATGTTGCATTATATACAAAGAACCTTTTATACCTTTTGTTTCCCAAATTGTAAAAGAAAACTTTGGGGGCTAAAATGATAAAAAAAGTCTTCTTTTTAGTGATTTTTGCTTCTTCTTGTGCTTTTGCACAAAACAAAGAATCTGAACTTTTGTCTGAAACGATTGTATCAAAAAACATTGAACCTAACTACTTTGGAATGTTGTTGGGATTGTTTTTGGTGATTGGACTTGTTTATTTGACTGCTTTTGTTTATCAAAAAATGTTAAAAATAAAATTTACTGATAGCAATACAAAAACACAAGCACCAAAAGTCGTTGCAACGACACCTCTTGGGCAAAACAAAAATTTACATGTTGTAAAAATCAACGAAGAATATATTTTGGTTGGTGCAACGCAAAATTCGATCACATACATAAAAGACTTAGATTATTTTGAAAATTAGGGGTTTATTATGCAAAGAAACATTGTAAAAATTGGAAATAAAAAAATCGGAGATAATGAACAGTGTTTCATTATTGCAGAAATTGGCATAAATCACAACGGTTCTCTAAATGATGCCAAAAAACTCATCAATATGGCACATCTTTTTGGTTGCGATGCGGTAAAATTTCAAAAAAGAACAGTTGATGTTGTTTATACAAAAGAAGAACTGGAAAAACCCAGAGAAAGTGTGTTTGGAACGACAAACGGAGATTTAAAATATGGGTTAGAATTTGGATATGATGAGTATTTGCAAATTGACAAATACTGTAAAGAACTGAATATCCTGTGGTTTGCTTCTTGTTGGGACGAAAACAGTGTTGATTTTATGGAACAATTTGATGTTTGTGCCTACAAAATTCCATCGGCGTGTTTGACTGATTGGGATTTACTTCGATATATCAAAAAAACAAACAAACCAATATTGCTATCTACAGGCATGTCAACTGAAGAAGAAATCCAAAAAGCACTTGATATAGTAGGATTAGATAATACCGTAATATATCATTGTACTTCTACTTATCCTACTTCTAACGATGAAATAAATTTAGCCTACATTAAAACCCTAAGAGAAAAATACAACTGTCCGATTGGTTTTTCAGGACACGAAAAAGGTATTTTTCCATCTTGTGCAGCTGTAGTCTTGGGTGCAAATTCTGTTGAAAGACATATTACTCTAGATAGAACCATGTGGGGTTCTGACCAAGCAGCGAGCCTGGAAGCTGAAGGATTAAGAAGAATGGTTAGAGATATAAGAAGCATTCCTTCTATTATGGGAAATGGAAAAAAGACTGTATACAAAAGCGAATTGCCGATAAAAGCAAAATTAAGAAGAAAAGGATAAAGATGCTCGAATTATCAAAAAAAATAAAAATGATAGTAAGTGATTTTGATGGAGTATTTACAGACGGTTCTGTTTATATTTCAGAAAAAAACGAAGTTCAAAAAAAATTGAGCTTTAAAGACATAATGGGTGTTTCTTTATTAATAAAAAACGGCTATAATTTTGCAATAATATCAGGCGAAAAAAGCAATATCTTAAATTACTTTTCTGACAAATTCAATATTCAAGAAATCCATGGCGGCATTCGCCAAAAGGGCGTAGTTTTAGATGAAATTATGAAAAAATACAATCTAAAACCCGAAGAAGTTTTATATGTTGGAGATGACATAAATGACATTCCTGCAATGGAATTGGTAAAATATAGAATTGCACCAAAAAATCTTAACCCTGTTTTAAGATTTAAAGTAGAAAACCTTCAAATTCTCGAAAATTCAGGCGGAAACGGTGCTATTAGAGAAATTGTCGACACACTTTTGAATATGGATAACGATGTTTAAAAAATTTATTAAAACAATTAAACTACTGTTTTTATCAGCACAAATGTTTGATAAACAAGTAAACCAGTACAAAACTATTTCAAAAGAACCTGCACTTCCATCTTATGCTTACATAAATTGGGGTTTGTATCTAATAAAAAATGGAAAGTCTAAAAAAGGTATAGAAAAGTTTAATCAAAGTGTTTTGATGAGTAATTCAAATCCCGAAGCTCACCTTAATTTGGGTGTTACTTTTGCACAAAGCGGAATGTTTGACGAAGCTTTAAAAAATTTCAAAAAAGCTGTCAGACTAGACCCTAATAGTGCAAAAGCGTGGAGTTTTTTGGCTAGTGCATACAGTGAAAAAGGTGAAGATGATTTAGCAAAATCAGCTTTTGAAAAGTCTGTAAAACTGGATAGATTAAACCCTGCAACATATTTGAATTATGGGATTTTTTCTACAAAAATCAACAAAAAAGAAGACGCAAAAATGCTTTTTAAAAAAGCGTATTTATTAGATCCCACTTTAGTTCAGGCATTATTTATGTGGGGTGTGATT
>CAKURN010000239.1 GCA_934675695.1 uncultured Candidatus Melainabacteria bacterium
AATTACACCTGCAGTGTTTGCTAGTTGTGCAGGTACAATTTCTACTGCTTGTGCTTGAATTGGCATTGCTCTATCTAAGATAGTTTTTCTGATTGGTTCAAGCAAGATTTCTCCTGCATCTGCAACACCACCGCCTATAATTATTCTTTCAGGATTTAAAAGATTAATTACAGAAGACAAGCCTGTTCCGATTATTTTGCCCATTTGTTTAAATATTTGGATAGAAACAGCGTCGCCGCTAAGAGCTGCTTGTGCTACAAAATATGGTGTAATTGCACCATCTTGTGCCATTTCTTTATATTTTGCAGATTTTCCGCCTGATATGTATTCTTTTGCCATTGTAACAATAGCTGGACCTGAAGCGTATGCTTCAAAACAGCCATAATCGCCGCAACCGCACAAAGGACCGTCATTTAAAGACATTTTAATGTGTCCTATTTCGCCTGCTGCATTTGACGCACCTCTGATTAATTTTCCATTTAAAATTATACCTGAGCCAATGCCTGTACCGATTGTGATACATATCATATTATTACAACCTACACCTGCACCAAAATTCAATTCACCCAATGCTGCACAACGTACGTCATTATCTAATTTAGTTGGAATTGAAAATTCTTCTTCGATAATTTTTGCCAAAGGTACATTTACCCACCCCGGGATATTGGGCAAGTTTTTTACTATTCCTTCTTTGTAGTCAATTTGTCCGGGTAAACCGAAGCCTATAGCTTCTATAGATTTTGAATCTGTAGAAGATTCGTTCATTATATCTTTTATTGCTTGTTTTATATTATTTACACCTGCTTCGTAGCCCATTTCTGCACGAGTTGGGGTAGTATTTGAGTATGCAATTTTTCCATCAAAATCAACGAGAGCAATTTTTATGTTTGTTCCGCCAATATCGACACCAATTCTGTACTTTTTCATTTAGCCTCCTTAAACTATATAAATCGATTTTAACATAAAAGTTTTGCTTGAAAAAAATATTTTTTAATTTCTTTGAATTTCGATTTTGTCAGACAAATAATCATCTGTCGAAACATTAAACAGTTCATCGATTTTTTTATCTAAAGAAAAATTTTGTCTAAAACAAGAAGAAAACAAAATCGCATTTGTTATGTCAAATACAGGCTTTTCGATATTAAAAAATGTTTTGTAATAAATTTTATTTGAAGTTTCTCCATTGAACAATGAAATATCGTCAAAATTTTTTTTATATTTATCTAAAATTTCAAGAAAAATTTTGTTTTTTGGGTTAAAAATATCTCTGCTCGAGGGGAGATTTGATATAAAAATACCCTTTTTCTTTAAATGTTTTTTAATGAGTTCAAAATACTCATCTTCAATAAATCTATCGTCTATTCCATTATTGCCTGCAACATCTACCACAACAAGATCGTATTTTTTCTTTGTTGTTTTTAAATAAACAATTGCATCTTGCAAATAAAAATTCATTTTGTCGCTGATTTTAAAATCAAAAAATTTCTCAGACAGTGCAAATACATTTTCTTCTATATCTACAATGTCGATTGTTTTTAGAGTTTTAAATAATTTTTCGTACTGATTTATTATTATTCCTGAGCCAAAACCAACAAATAGAATTTTTTCAATTTTTTGATTTAGCAAATAAGGTAACAAAAAATAATTTATATAAGGAAGGTTTCCTTTGTAGTATTTTGTATCAAAAAACCCTGCTTGATAAGTGTCTTTGTATTTTAAAAAAACACCAAAATCATTTTTTACAACAAAAATATCGTGAAAATCAGATTCTTTTTTGAACAATACTTTTTCTTTGATTTTTGTATTGTTGACGATATTTTCAAGTTCTTTATCGGGTTTATGGATTTCTAAATTTTCAGGAATAATTATCATATAAAAGATAATATCAAAAAAATAATTCCAATTTGTAGATTTTTTTAATATAATATTGCTATGGAAAATATAGAAAAAGAATTAAATACTGCACTAGATTTAATAAATGCAGAAAGATTTACGGAAGCAAAAGCAAAATTAGAACAAATAATTGATAAAGACGAAAACAATATAGAAGCACTCAAAAATCTCGGTTTGTGCGAGGTCAATCTCGACAATCCGATTGAAGCTATAAAAGTCTTCAACAAAGTAGTGAAATTAGACAAAAACGACGCTGTGAGCTTGTTTTATTTGGCTAATTCATACAATCGTACAGGACAAAAAGAATTTGCAATCGACAATTTTAAAAGAGTAATTGAACTTAGACCGAATTATATAGAAGCATATAAAAACTTAGCTATGATTTATATTGAATTTACTCAATATGATGAAGCAATAGATACAATGAAACAAATCCTCGATAACAAAGAAATCGAATGTGATTATTCAGTATATTATATTGCTGCAACAATCTATATGCT
>CAKURN010000240.1 GCA_934675695.1 uncultured Candidatus Melainabacteria bacterium
TCTCAGCGTTTTCCACTGCAGCGGTTAATCTTTTCTTCAGACCATGACCCGCAAAGATGTTGTCGCCCAGCACCATAGCCACAGAATCGTCACCGATAAAGTCGGCACCAATGATAAAGGCCTGTGCCAGTCCATCCGGAGACGGCTGAACCGCATAGGTCAGATTCACACCAAACTGGTGTCCATCACCCAGCAGGTTCTCGAAGCGAGGGGTATCCTGCGGTGTGGAAATAATCAAAATGTCGCGGATACCAGCGTTCATCAGAACAGACATCGGATAATAAATCATCGGTTTGTCAAATATAGGTAAGAGCTGTTTACTTGTTACTTTTGTTAATGGATATAGGCGCGTGCCTGAACCTCCTGCTAAAATAATACCTTTCATAATATGCTCCTTTCATATAGCTCATTTTATTTGCTATCATTCTCTCTATACATCCCAATGTGATTTCCTACAAAAACATTAAAAATTATCTGCGTATTTTTTTCTTAACTTGATTAACAATGCTATATACTAATTCATCTCTCGTGAAAAACAATATTCCTGTATACACGCATCCACCTAGTACAATCTGCATAAACAGCTGTACTATTCCAGTTCCAATAAATGTTCTTAAACTAATAATGGCGCAGCCCATTATTATACTTGGAAATAAGTATTTCTTAAAAAGTATAGCTAATTCTCTCAATACTATTAGTTCCTTCATGAAATATACCTGTATTGCTGCTGCAAAGAATTCCGCAAGAACTGATGAGATAGAAACACCTATTGCACCCAAATTAAAAAATTGCAAAGAAACAGCATTTAAAACAAAATTTAGTACTGCTGCACTTATTACTGCATATGTATATTTCACTTGTTGCCCTGTCGCAACCAATGTAGTTCCAAATAATCTCCCTAAATTTACTACTATAAATAAAATACTTTGAATTCTGATTATATCCGAAACAGGATCATATCCTTTCCCAAAGAAAAATGGGACAAATTCGTCTATTACTAGCAAACAGCCAGCGCACATAGGAACTGATAGAAGAAAAATAAACTTTAAAGATTTCTCTAATAATCTTTTCAATTCATTCATACTATCTTTATTACTTAAAGCTGCCATAGTTGGCAAAAGCACTGAAATTAATGATGATATTACTGTTGTCGCCAATTGAATTATTTTATCCGCTTGTGTATAATATCCTACTTCTGTTGTATTAACAAAAGTTCCCAACATAGTTTTGTCTAAAACTGTATATATTTGTACAGCTATAACCGGAATAAATAACTGCATAATTTTTTTGGCATGGGCAAAACAATGCAATCTTTTTCGTGGAATTAAAACGACCATTTTTTTTACATAAACCCACATTGTTACATTTCCTAATAATGCAGCAAAACAATTGATAAATGTATATATGGCCAAGTCTTGTGGATTTTTTACAAACACAAAAATTGCAAGCGTTGCTATTATTCTAACCAAAGTATTTCTCACTGCTGTAATCTTGAAATTTTCCATTCCTTGACAGAACCAGCTAACATCAAGTATCCATGAGAGAAACGTACATAGTTGAATAACAAAAAGTAATCTATATTGTGGCAAGCATGACAAAATAAATATTACATATCCTGCAAATGCTATCATCGTAGATATAAATCTAAATAAAAATATCTCCCAGAACAATTTACTTCTCTGTTGTAAATCTTCATGCTGAACTGCGATTTCTCTATTACCAAAAGTAGCTGTTCCAGTAGCTGCAATTAAACCAAAATACGTCACCAGTCCTGTTGTATAGCTGTAATCTCCAATAGCTGTTACTCCTAAGGTTCTCGATACATATGGTGTCGTAATAAAAGGAACAATAATCGCCAATATTTGATAAATCAAATTATATATATAGTTTTCTTTCAACTTACTATTATTCATTTTTTTCTCCATATATTTAATAATTCAAAAACCTTCTTGCCCCTTCTAATAATGGAATTTTTAAACCAACGATTTAAACTATAAAAACAAATTGTATTTTTCCTGATTTTATTGAATTCTGATACAGTTTCGGGAATACTTTCAAGAGTCAAAAAAGAATTTGGCACAATTTTGAATTTTTGACTTGAAAGTATTCTCTTATCAAAATGCATGTTACGCCATTGAAAATGCATATACAAAAACTCTTTCTTCATTAATTTCCCATCATCGATATACAATCTATATGCTCCTCCATTATACCAATAATATAGAGCATTAATTTTCCCTTCACATGTATGAACTATTTTTCCAGTTAAATTATCAGCATATAATAAATTTCTCTCAAAGTTTTGTACATTTACATTAAAATTAGCCGACCAATCTTCTTGTAAAACTCTTTTTCCAGAAGCAAGAAATATTCTATTAATATTATTTTCCCC
>CAKURN010000241.1 GCA_934675695.1 uncultured Candidatus Melainabacteria bacterium
GAGGTCCCTCCTCTGCTACGCAGCAGTCCTCCCCATTGTCATGAATACAAGCTTTCGGCATTTTAATTTGTTTATTCAAACTCAGCAAGTTGTTTCTGTATCCTAAATCATTTTGTTTAAGTTCTATTTGAAATCTGCCGATATTTTACTTCATTTACATATTTTACTTTAGCTTACTGATTTACTGTTGCCAAAGTGTTGCCAATAAATATTATATATGTACTATGCTGCATTATCAACTGAAAATTGCTTTAGAAACGCAATTAAACCTTCATGAGTATCCGCACATTGACTTAAAAGTAACAACGGGTCAACATTAGGATCAATTTTTATACATTCGTATTCTTCTGAAAAATATTCTCCTTTTTTATACTTCTTTTTTAAATCATCTATTATCTTTTTTAAAAACTCTAATTCGTACTTTCCTCTTAATGTCTGTTGCATATTAGTTTGTCCCAGTTCACTAACGTATTTTTCAATTTCAGTATCTTCAATAATACATGAATCAGGAAAACACTTTTCTAGAAATTTTTTGTCAATCTTTTGTTTAACCCCCACCTTATCAATTGCTAATGTTTCAAAATATTTTGATATTTTGAAATTTGTTAATTCTAATTTTCTTTTTCCGGTTTTTAATTCATTTACTCTTTGTGCTTTTATCCACGCATTTAAAAAAAGAACTTGTCTATGAAATACATCCATACTTTTTTTATAATCTTCCATGCATCTTTGATAATCACTACAATTGCAATTAACTCCAAACGCATAATTTAAAATCCTCGTAAAAGCTGTACTAGATGTATAATAATTTTCAACCGAGTAACCAGTTGTCTGATAAACATTTTTTTCTAAACTTTTTTGAGGGAAGAAATCACTATCTATGAAATATGCCGTTTTCACATGATCATACTGCTTTTTCTTTTTTATCAATTCCTTGACTTTTAATACACCAGCTTTTCCACCACAATTATAGCTAACTATATTATCACAAGATCTTCTCGTAATTTGCTCAACCCGATTCCCATAATATTTTGCATCTTCGCCTTCATAAAAACAAAATAGTGCTCTTGTATGAAGCTCTTTTGATTGGCAAAATTTCGTAAACACAACAACTGACTTATTTCTAGCCTCTCGCGTCTTTTGTACATCCATCGCCTTACTCCCCTATCACTTCTTCTATACATTCACCCATGTCCTGAGCCAAATAATCATATTCATTATCAAAGATAAATGGCGAGTGAGTGACAGCAACGAGCAAACTACATTTCCCTGATTTCATAATGTCTGGCAAAAAATGTTCCTGCCACTTTATCGATAAAGATAATTCTGGCTCGTCAAATAAAATAATACAAGGTTTTTGTTGCTCTAAATACAATTTAGAAAAAATAGAAAGCACCTGTTTCTCTCCAGATGATAAATTTTGTATACTTATAGGTTTTTTATAGTTATTTCTATATATTTCTAGTTTAACATTACTCTCATCATAAATATATTTTTTGCCATCCAAATATGCATTGCAAACATCTCTATACTTTCGTATTTTCTCATCATGTTGAGTTTGTTTTTCATAACTTGATATTAAATTTACAATCAGATTAAACAAATGCTGGTTTTCATCTTTATATATTTCATTATTAGCTACTATTTGCTTTATTTTTTCTTTATCAGATTTCTCTATTTCATCACCAATTCTATCCAAAGCAATATTTAACGTTTCTTTATCTATATTTATACCCTTATCAATTTCTGTATGATTTAAATATTGCTTCAATAGAACACCTGTCATCTTAGCAAATCCATTTATAGCTGCTGATTTTATTGTCTCAAGAACTTTGTCAATTCTATTTTCTACATCTTTCATTCCAAACTGAATAAGGCGTTCTTTTACATTATCTCTATCCATATCCACACCCAACTTAGACATATCTTCCTCTATTCTTCTGTATGTAGGATAATAAAGGACATCTTCCTCAACCAAGTTTTCGACTTTATTTTTGAAATCAACTGCATTTGTAGCTTTTCCGTACTCATCCGGTTTTATAAGTGAAAAAATATATCTACTCACTTCTTCATATGCAATTCTTATTGGCATGCCATATACATCTCCAACTCGAACAGCATACTCTGTCAATTCCTCTCTATTTGCATTTCCTTCTTGAGCTAACCTCTTTAATTCTTCTTTTTCCTTTTCTGAAAAAATGTTACCTAAATTACTATGACGCATTCTTCTATATCGTGGTGTGTCATAAACATTCTCCTCTAGATATCTATTCAAATCATTTCGTTTTAATGTAAGTTCTTCATTCCCCTCAAATCTTATTACAATCGAATCAAACAATATATTATCTAGCTTGTCTAATCT
>CAKURN010000242.1 GCA_934675695.1 uncultured Candidatus Melainabacteria bacterium
TCTATAAACAATTCTTGGTGATTTGGATTTTTCCAATCAAAAGTTACATCTTCTTCGTTGTGTTTTGAAACTTTGATTTGATCAGCAGAAATCACTGTCCTGAAGCCTGTTTTAAGCCCATGGATATGAGCTAGAGCATTAAAAGCCCTAAATTGTTCTTCAGCAGAAACAGGGATATCAAAATCCACAATATTAGAACTATAGCCAATATTGAGTTTTATTCCATAAATCGAATTTTCTTCCGAAATACCTTTATTGTAGCCATCTCCAAAGATATTTGGAAAAATTTGTGACAAAATAACACAATTTGCCCAACTTTTTGCAGAAGGCGGAATTGCAGGCAAAATTTTCATTGCAGAAAAAAGCCCGTTTTTCGTTCTGTTTCCTACCATTTGAGCAATCGCTCGGTTGTTTATTTCTATATAATTTGCACTTCTTCCCCACTGATGTCCATAATTAGGACTCAAAATCGTATCCGGAAAATATTCGTAAAAATTTCCCGTTTCATTTAGTGTAACGAGGCTTTCGACTGTCTGTTTAAAGCTTCTCTCCAATAATTCTACAGGCAAAATATTTGCAATCCATTTTTTGTTTCCCGAAACGAAACAGTGGCTATCACTCCATTTGTCAAAAGAAAGTTTTGTGTCTTCATTGAGTGCTTTTAAAATTTTGTTTACATAATTTGTCATAGTTTTAGTTTAAAATATTATAAAAAAAATTTAATTAGCAATGTGATTTAAGAAAAAATAACAAGATATACAATTTTTTGTGCTAAAATCCATTCTAGGAGTAATTTTATGCAAAAGAAAATTTTTATTTTTGATATGGACGGAACATTGTTAAATACTTTAGAAGATTTGATGTATTCGACAAATTATGCACTTTTACAGTTTAACTATCCTATTCATACAATCGAAGAAATAAGATTTTTTGTAGGCAATGGTGTTCAAAAGCTCATAGAGCGTGCTATTCCTGATGGTTTGAACAATCCAAATTACAAAAAATGTCTGGAGATTTTTAAAAAACATTACAAAGAAAACATGTACAATCACACTTTTGTTTATGATGGCATTTTAGAATTGTTGAAGAAATTAAAAGAACAAAACATCAAAACAGCAGTCGTATCAAACAAATTCGACCTTGCTGTAAAAGAACTTTCAAACAAATACTTTGGAAATTTGATTGATATTGCAATTGGCGAAAACGAACAAATGGGCATAAAGAAAAAACCCGCACCGGATACGGTTTTTCAGGTTTTAAATTTAATGAACTTAAAACCTGAAGATGCATTTTATGTTGGTGATTCTGATGTTGATATTTTAACAGCCAAAAACTCCAATATGCCCTGCATAAGCGTGACTTGGGGCTTTAGAGATAGAGAATTTTTGATTAAAAATAATGCAACTATAATAGTTGACAAACCTAGTGAAATTTTAAATTATCAATAAAATTTTATACGGTCAAATCGAGCTTTGGAGCGTATTTGTCGAATTTTTCTTTCAATTCTTCCCCTGTTAATATTTCAACTGTAGGTTCAGGTTTTGGATAAACAACCCCTTGTGTCGTAACTTTGTATTTTTCTTCAGGAAGTGCTTCTACATTAAATTCGCAACCTAACATAACAGGAACATAGACTTTTGAATCATCTGCTAATGTAACGACTTGTTTAACGGTTGGGTTATTTTTTGAATATTCTACTTTGCCTTCAAAACTGATTTCTTTGCCTTCTGATTGTGCTTTTTTAAAAACATCAGAAGCCAATTTTCCGTTTGCAATGATGTGATCAGGGCTGTAGCCTTGTTTTATGTAATTATCAACAACTTCATTCAGATTGTTTGTTTCACCATCAGCAAACAGTGTCACTTTGCCGATTTGTCCATTGTTGTTTTCTCTTTCTTGAACAAAAAAACTACTAGAATTTGGGTCTTTTCCGATAACTACAAAAGGTGACGAAGTTTGATTAATCATGATTTTTCCCTTATTTTTAAAAAAACTACACTACTAATATAAAACAAAATCTCAAAAAATTTTGCCACTTTTTAATATTTTTTTGTTTTATAATCAATCAAATCTTTAATAACTTCTCCTGCTGCAATTAATCCTGCAACAGAAGGTACAAACGCATTTGAACTCGGTATATCTCTCCTATTTGTGCATTTGTGTACAGTTCCAGGAGGGCATATACAGTGTGTTCTACAGCTTATAGCCATATCTTCCAGCGGTTTTATGGGTTTTTCTTTTGAATAAACAACTTTCAATTTAGGGATTTTTCTTTTTCTCAGTTCTTGTCGCATAACACGAGCCAAAGGACAAACTGAAGTATTATAAATATCATCAACTTCAAACATTGTAGGAT
>CAKURN010000243.1 GCA_934675695.1 uncultured Candidatus Melainabacteria bacterium
GTATGTTCATCTATAGTTAAATTCAAAAGCGGTTTTGAAAAATTCTTTGCTTTTCTTTTGATGTCTTCAATCATTAAACTATCAGGACCACAGCCAAAAGCAGTGATTGTAATCACACCATCGATTTTTTCATCTTGAAAATAATGACCAGCACAGCCCGTCATTTCGTATTGGTTTGCCCAATACAAAGTAGCACTCAAACAGCTCATGCCACCTTGCAGTTGTTCTTTTGTCAACTGATAAGCATTAAATACTCTGACATTCATTTTTTCCAATTTGCGAGTAATATCCATACAAGCACGTCTATCATAGATATTGTATCCATGACCGATTAAAGCGACACTGATTGGTTTTTCTTCTTTTTTTGGCGGTATTATTACTTTGCCTTGTTTTGCATATTTTAGAGCTTCGTCAAATTCCAGTCCGTTTTGTACCATTACATTAAAGTTGTTTTGAACGATAGAACCTGCATTTTGAGCTTCTGCGATTTTGTTTACATCTTTTATACCAAATTGGTTAGCAATCTCAGCTAAAAAATCATGCCATGTTTGGTTTTTTTCAGACATGTCAAAAGTCGCTTCTATTAAATTGTAATCTCCTGATACTACATTTCTAATCAAATCAGGAAGTCCTCTTATTTTTGAACAATTGTATATTTTTGGTGCAATAGATTGAATAGATGGAACGAAGATGTTTTTCACACCTTTTTCAATCAAATTCAAAACATGTCCGACAAAAATTTTAATAGGCAAACAAGTTTCAGTTACAACCAAAGAAGCTCCATCTGCCATTGTTTTTTTAGTTGTTGGAGAAGATAGAACAATTTCTATACCCAATTTGTTAAAAAAACCATACCAATATGGAAAGTAGTTGTAATATGACATTGCTTGCGGTATGCCGATTTTCATTTCTTTATTCATGTTTTCACCTATTGTTTCTTTTAACATGATACATCAAAAAAAATTTAATTTTGTTTCTTTTTTTAATTTTTGTTACGTTTTGACAATTTTTTAATGTTAGAAGTTTTAAAGTAATATATGATAAACTTGGGAATACTATGTCTAATCAATATATAAATACAGCTTTTTCACCATACATAAAACAATACGTTTATCCTTATCCAAATGCACCAATTGACGGCGTTGTTTCAAATTACTATTTTTCAAATCCTTATCAGACGAGTTTTTATTCAGATTCAGGTAATATATATCCTTTTAACAACCCGATTTATCAACCAAAAGTCAACCAACAATACAGTTATTTGGGTCAAATAAAATCCCCAAACAACGACAATGTCGAACTTTTTCAACTAAAATCAGGACAAAAAGTTGCAATTATGCCTAAAAAAGGGCAATCAACAATTGTAAAAACATTCCTCAATGGCGGTTCTATGAACGAAAGCGACAACCTAAGAGGAATTAGTCATACGATAGAACACATGCTTTTTAAAGGCTCATCAAAACTAAACGATGGCGATGTTTTTAAATTAACCGGTCTTATGGGGGCGAATACAAACGCTTCTACTGATTACGCTCAAACAGATTACTATATCAACGCTCCATATATGAGCAAAGAAAATTTTGCAAAAACGCTCGAAATTCAAGGCGATATGATATCTAGCCCAAAATTTGATTTTGAAGCATTACAATCAGAAAAAGGCCCAATCTGTTCTGAAATATCAATGATGAATGACGATGTTTCTACTGTTGCTTTCGATAAAGCAATAAGAAACCTTTTTCAAATTCAATCAAATTCAAAAAACATGGTTGCAGGCTCAATTGATACAGTTCAATCATTAACAGATAATGACTTAAAACAGCATCATCAAACATACTATTCGCCAAACGATTTATATACAGTGGTTGTTGGAGATGTTGATGTTAATGAAACTATGGATTTGATATCAAAAAACTTTAAACTCCAACCCACATATCAAAATTCAACAAACAAATACAAAGAAACTCTGTACCCAATCCAAAAATCAACAAGAGAAGACATAAAAAGTGCAAAAACAAATAACACAATTATAACTTATGCATTTGCAGGCCCAAAACCTACAGATTCAAAGTCATTTGCAATTTTGTCTATGTTGCAGCTTTATTTACCTAATTTTTCTACTTCTGATTTAAAAAACAATATTCAAAAAATTAACGGTGATTTTGGTATGACATACCAAAAAGTCGGACTCAACCAAAATGACCCTTATGCTTTGGTTGGAATTATGAATACCAACAAAAACGACGACCAAAAAGGTATTGATATATTTTATGATGCAATTCAAAAATTGCAAACCCAACCACTATCTGATGATGATTTGACTGCACTAAAAAACAACCTCTACAAAGAACTGGAA
>CAKURN010000244.1 GCA_934675695.1 uncultured Candidatus Melainabacteria bacterium
GCTTTGCTCGATACAACTTTGGGAAAAATTTAAACAACAAAAAATCACTCAAACTTCGTTTCTTGTTCTTGAATTTAAACGTTCTTGTATCTTTTCCTTTTAACAAATCCAAATCATATTCATTTATTCTTCTTTTTGTTTCAGGAGAGGCTTCTATTTCTATATTGTTGTTTTGAAGAAATGGAGAATCTGAATAGTTTTCATTCAATTCTACATCGTAGTATTTTTCAAAAATATTTTCATTTTTGTCATCTTGAACTTTGGAATTTAAAATTCCATTTTGTATTAATTGTTCAGTTAAAGAATTATATTTACCATTCTCCATATTTAATATTATGCATATTAATTAATTTTTTTTACCATATACAAGTACGATTTTTGAATTATAATGAAAATAAAGAGGTAAAATTATGTGGGAATATTCAGATAAAGTAAAAGAACATTTTAGAAATCCAAAAAACGTGGGAGAAATATCAAATGCAGACGCTATAGGCGAAGCAGGAGCTTTGTCTTGTGGTGACAAATTAAAACTGTATTTAAAAATTGAAAACAATATAATAAAAGATGCAAAATTTCAAACATTTGGTTGTGGCTCTGCAGTTGCTGCTTCCAGTATTTTAACAGAAATGTTAATCGGAAAAACAGTTGAAGAAGCTAGAAAAATCACAAACAAACAAATTGCAGAAGAACTGGACGGACTTCCACCCGAAAAAATGCACTGTTCCGTTATGGGTAGAGAAGCACTGGAAGATGCACTAAAAAACTACCTGAAAGATGACTGGAAAGAATATGTTGAAGAAGAAGGTTCTTCGCCTATTATTTGTCATTGTTTTGGAGTAACAGAAGAAGAAATAATTAATGCAATAAAAAATAACGGTGCAAAAAACTTTGATGACGTTTCAAAAATAACTTCTGCAGGGCTTGCTTGCGGAAGATGTAAAGATGCAATAAATGGCATTATCAAAAAATACGTAAAACACAATTCAAATGAAAAACTTACTCCGGTACAAAAGGTAATCAAAATAAACAGTATAATAGAAGAAATTATAGCTCCTGAATTAAGAAAAGATTTTGGAGATATTGAATTGGTAGATGTCGTTGATAATAACGTAATAGTTAAATTAAAAGGACACTGTTCTACATGTGCCAATGCAAAATTGACACTAAAAAATTTCGTTGAAACGAAATTAAAAGAACTTGTTAATGAAGAAATCACAGTAAGCGAGCAATAAAATGAAAGAAATATATTTAGATAACAACGCAACTACAATGGTTGATCCCAAAGTTTTAGAAGAAATGTTGCCATATTTAAAAGAAAATTATGCAAACCCTTCTAGTATGTATAATCCGGCTAAGGTTTCCGCTAAAGCTATAGAAAACGCAAGAGAAAAAGTAGCAGATTTTTTGGGCGTAAAAAATCCAAAAACAATAATTTTCACATCATGTGCTACAGAAAGCACAAATACAGCAATTAAAGGCGTTGTTGAACAGTTTGGAACTACAGAAAATAATCATATTTTAACGACACAAGTAGAGCATCCTTGCGTATTATCTACTTATGAATATTTAGAAAAAAAAGGCTACAAAACAACATACATTGGGGTAAATGAAAACGGCGAATTAAATATAGAAAATTTGCTATCAAAAATCACTCCTCATACGATTTTGGCTTCTATTATGCATGCAAACAATGAAACAGGGGCAATTTATCCTGTTTATGAAATCGCAAAAGAAATTAAAAAAATCAACAAAAATACAAAAATATTTGTTGATGGCGTGCAAGCTGCAGGAAAAATTCCTATCAAATTAGAGGGAACTGACATAGATTTTTATTCTATTTCAGGACACAAATTCCATGCACCAAAAGGGGTTGGGGCACTATATGTAAAAGAGGGTAATTTATTCCAGCCATTTATGTTAGGCGGACATCAAGAAAACTCTCTTAGAGCCGGAACTCAAAACACTCCTTATATAGTAGGACTAGGTCAAGCAGCGAAGCTTGCAAAAGAATCTTTAGATTTTGAATTGACAGAAGTAAAAAGACTAAGAGATAAACTAGAAAACGGTTTGTTATCTGCATTAAAAAACGCAAGACTCAATTCAAAAAGCAAAGAAAGAGTGCCAAACACTACAAACATAGGTTTTGAATACATTGAAGGCGAACTTATTCTTTTATATCTTAATGATTTAGGAATTTATGCTTCTTCGGGAAGTGCTTGTACTTCAGGCAGTCTTGACCCATCTCATGTTTTAAGAGCTCAAAAAGTACCGTTTACATCGCTCCATGGTTCTATTCGTTTTTCTTTGTCACGTTTTACAACAGAAGAAGAAATAGATTATGCAATTGAAAAA
>CAKURN010000245.1 GCA_934675695.1 uncultured Candidatus Melainabacteria bacterium
ATAGTTCTTAAACTGCCTTCTTCAAAAGAAGCTTGCCCGTTGGGTTTAGCACCAACATCATCTACAACGGCGACTTTGGTTTTGGGCGACATTATTACAACAGGCATGATACAAAGACGTGGTTTTTCAAAAGCACAATTCAATCAACGCCACCCCGGAGGAAAACTGGGTTCAATTCTTCAAAAAGTAAAAGATTTAATGCATACAGGAAAAGAAATGCCATTACTAAATGAAGACGCTACAGTTAACGAAATAATTTTAGAAATGACATCGAAACGACTAGGCTGTGTTGGTTTCTTAGACAAAGAAGGAAATCTTGCCGGAATGTTTACAGATGGGGATTTAAGAAGATATATCGATAAAGACATAAAAAATGCTAAAGCAAAAGATATAATGACGAAAAACCCAATTGTTGCAACAAAAGATATGTTTGCAACAGAAGCAATCAAACTAATGAATGACAAAAAAATCACGAATTTGTTTGTAATAGAAGGTAAAAAACCGGTAGGCACACTTCATATTCACGATTTGTTAAAAAGCGGAACAGTGTAGCTTATATATTTGACAATTTTTAAAAAAACATTAATACAAAATCAAACAACTTTTGGTTTTGTATTTTTTTGTTAAAAAATCAACAAAATATATTATGAAATTTAAAAAACAATAATATAAAATCTAATTAGAGGTAATTATGACATACAAAAACGACCATGAATTAACAATAGCAAATAGATGGGGTTCTGCAAGCTCCAGTGCAAAAGCTGAATTGTATGAAACATACGATAGATTGAGGGATTTAACAGTTTCAGGAGCGTCTTCTAGCGGCTCAGGATTCGGTACAGCAGGCGGTTTTTTGTGGCAATTAGCAAGTTTATTTTCGCCATCTAGTTTTATGCCTACTTTGGGCGGTTCTTCTATGATGAATATCCCGGGTACTTCTTATTGGACACCAAACCAAGCAACAACTTCGTATTTTGATAGTGGAACGAGTTCTTTTGGGGTTTCTGGTTTATCCAGTTATTCAGGATTTCCATCAGGTGCAGCAGGAATTTCATTAGGTTTTGGAACAGATGGAGCTCCAACAGGCGGTGCAGCCGGACTAGCAACAGGATACGCTGTATCTGCAGCCGGAATTGCAGCAATGAATACTGCTTCTTATGCAACAGGTGCAACAACAGGCTTTGGTTTTGGGCAAAATGTTGTTTTACCGATAGCTGGGCTTGTATCCGGTTGGGGCGGTATTTTGCAGTCGTTAGCACCTTATGCCGGAGAATTTGGTCTAGGTGCAATCGTTGCAGGTAATTTAATGCAAGGTACAGGAAACGCTGCAATGGCTGCATATCAGAATATTACAGGAAATATAACAACAAACGCTGATGCTATACTAGAAGACAAAGTAAGAAATTTAGAAACTATATGCAAAATGTTAGATAACCAAACAGATATTGTAAGAAAGTCCCTAAAATCGAGCCTCGATTCAGACGGAGATTTGAAAGACGATCTATAATTTTTAAAACCCTTCTTTTAAAAGAAGGGTTTTTTATAGCAAAAAAAATCCCTGCAACAAAATCGCAAGGATATTTTCTATTTGGTACATAGAAAGGAAGGAAAGGTTAGGAAAAATGTAGGTGTGTGTAAAAACCTTTTGTATCGTACAACTTTTTTACAAGTCTAAAAACTCCAATTAACTTACACTATATATATTCCATACATAAAAAAATAATAACCCTTATTAAGAAAACTTTACGAACTTAATTTTTCTTAATACTACAAAATACACTTATTAATGGGCTTTTGGATATATTTCAGTTTTTGTAAAGTTTTACAAAGTTGTAAAAGTAACACTTTAAAAATTGCCAAAAATAAAGTCACCTCAAGGGATTGAGGGGTTTTTCATTATATGCTATAATAGTAGTAGAGCATACTAGAATAATTTACGGGCAGGCAACTATGATTAATGCAGATACGAGCGAGTATTATAGGCACTATCAGGGCGAATATCTATCTATTTATCTAAAAGATAGACTAGAAACCAAAATCGAACTTTCAAACGGCATTTTTATTGCAATCGCTTTATTTGCATTGATAATTACATTAAACGTAACAAAACCTGTTTTTGCAAATTCACAAATAATTAATATTAAAGATTTAAAAAACGACATTCAATACACGCAAGCCGATTTCGAACAAGATATTTCAAACAAATACAAAACAAAATCAATATTTTACCCGATAGATGGCATTGCCCACATTAAAAAAATCAAATACATAAATTCAAAACCAATAAAAATCAACATAGTAGAAATCTCTACAAAAGTTAACCCGAATT
>CAKURN010000246.1 GCA_934675695.1 uncultured Candidatus Melainabacteria bacterium
GATATAGAAAACAAAGAAAAATATAAAATTTCTAAATTTATGGTACCTTCTATAGCAAAATCTTGGTGCGATAACGCTGTTGATGGTTTTGTAAAAGTTATTTTAAAAGATGATATTATAGTGGGAGCTCATATTGTATCAAAAAATGCTGTAGAATTAATTAGTATTTTTAATATTTTAATTCAAAAGCAAATAAAAAAAGAAGAAATAACTGATATCATATTTCCACACCCTAGCTATAGCGAAATGATTTTGGAGTTAATAAAAAATGTCTGAAAAATATTTGCGTCTTCCTGAATATTTAAAAACTAAAATTGCTTCAATAGACAATACCGACTATAAATTTGTCAAAAAAATTCTTAATGAAAACAACCTAAACACTGTTTGTGATGGTGCCAGATGTCCAAATAAATGCGAATGTTATTCAAAAAAAACGGCGACGTTTTTGATTTTGGGGAAAACTTGTACAAGAAATTGTGCATTTTGCAATATATCACAAAAAACGCCTGTTGGTGTTGATTTTAATGAACCAAAACATATTGCAAACGCTGTTAAAGAATTAAAACTGAAATATTGCGTAATTACTTCTGTCACCAGAGATGATTTAAAAGACAACAATGACTATGGTTCTATTCATTTTTCTAACGTAATTAATGAAATTAGAAAATTAGACAAAAATGTAAAGATTGAAATTTTGACACCTGATTTTAAAGGCAACAAAATTGCACTCGATAGAATAATAAAAGCAAAACCGGATGTATTTAACCACAATATTGAAACTATAAAAAGACTCTATCCTATAGCTCGTCAACTAGCTGATTATAATTGCACTTTGGATGTTTTAGACTATATGAAAAAAAACAATTTAATAACAAAATCAGGTTTTATGCTAGGACTAGGTGAAACAACAGATGAAATAAAAGAATTGATACTTGATTTAAACAAGGTTAAATTGGATATTTTAACCGTTGGACAATACATTCAACCGTCAAAACAACATTTGAAAGTCGAAAAATACTATTCACCAGACGAATACAAAGAAATTGAAGAATTTATTCTTAAAAATACAAAAATACTTCCTATAGTTGCACCGCTTGCAAGAAGCAGCTATAAAGCCTATGAAACTTTTGAAAAATTGGCAAATTAGTCTTCTTTTTTTCTACCTTTTCTTGATGCTTTTTTGACATTTGTTTCTTGGATTTTGGTTGAAATTTTTGCGTTTTTTGCAATTTTTTTAACAAAATCGAAAGACTCCTCAAAAGACACATTCATCTCATCAAGAAGTGCAAGAATGATTTTCACACCAGCTAAGTTTAGTGCAAGGTTTCTTGTCAAAAACAAGATTAATTTAGCTTTTTCAAGGTCTTGCAATGTGTAATATCTTCTGTTTTTGTCTGTTCTTGCAGGTGATAAAATTCCTTCTTTATCATAAATCCTAAGTGTTCTTTGGTGAACATTTAATGACTGAGCAATTGCCCCAATGGGCAAAATAGGTAAGTCTGCATCAGGTATTTTCTTGGTCATTTTCACCCCTGTGATTCTAACTCTTAAAAAGATTATACCACACCAAACATATCATAGCTTGAAACTTTATTAATTTTTACATCTACAATATCTCCAGGCGTTAAAAATTCTTTTGTTTTTATATAAACTAAACCGTCTACATCCGGTGCATCTCTGTAGCTGCGGGCAACTACAACACCATCAGATTGTATTTGTTCGATTATACAGGGAATAGTTTTTCCAATAAATGTCTTATTGATTTCTAAAGAAATACCTTTTTGCAATTTCATTAACTGGTTTTTTCTTTTGGTTTTTATATTTTTTCTAATTTGGGGTTTTAAATCGTATGCATAAGTGCCTTTTTCTCTAGAATAAGCAAACACGCCCACTCTATCAAATCTTGTTTCTTTAATAAAATCATACAAATCTAAAAATTCTTCTTCTGTTTCTCCAGGGTAACCTGTGATAAAAGTCGTTCTTATTGCAACATTTTTGATTTTTTGTCTGATTTTTTTGATAAATTTTCTATAATCTATAGCAGGTCTTTTCATTCTTTTTAAGACTCCTATATTTGAGTGTTGTAGTGGTATATCGATGTATTTTACTACTTTATCAAGAGAATTTATCGCATTCATCAATTCTTCGTCGAAATTTGTAGGATAAGCGTACATAACACGAATCCAGTTCAATTCTTCAATTTTGTTCAGTTCTTTTAATAAAGTCGCAAGCATTGGTTTATTGTACAAATCAAGCCCGTAACTGGTTGTATCTTGTGCAATTAAAATAATCTCTGATACGCCTTTTTTTGCCA
>CAKURN010000247.1 GCA_934675695.1 uncultured Candidatus Melainabacteria bacterium
ACTCTATATACAAAAACGCCCTTTTGGAATTGGTTGAAATTATTTAACAAAATATTATATTTTGGTTATAATTGTTATAAAACGGCTTTTAGAGGAAAATACTTTGGAAACAATTAAAAATAAAATAAAAGATTTTTGTAAAAATTATTTTGGTTTGGCACTTTTTGTTTTGATTTTTGCGATTTTTTGTTCTATTTACAATTTTAATTGTCAAACAGTGAACTTTTACCTCAAAAAAGGCACTATTCTAGAATATTCAATAAAACCTGACCAAAAAGTCGACAAAGAAAAAATCGACAATATGCTTTTGGATTTAGGGCTTAAATATTCTTTTGTTGAAGAATATGTGTTTGATACAGCTATTTATGATACAGATATAAATAAAATTTCTAAAAAAATAGCAATTTCAATTCCTTATCTTTTAAAAGAAAATAAAATCAATTTGTTTAACAATATTTCTGATTACGTCTTTAAAAACTACCCTTCATCAAAACTCACTGATGTCAAAGTTTTGAGCAAATTGTATTCAGAAAAATACTCAGCATTCGCTACTTTTTTGATTTTGGTTGTTTTGTCTTTTGGAACTTGGTGCATATTGATGAATGTCATTTTGCCAATCAATTTCTTTTCTTTAGTCAAAACAAATGTAATAAACTTTTTTATAAAGAAAAAAAACGATATCAAGACTCTATTTGAAAACACCAAAAAACAAGGACTGGGCTATTTTTTGAAGCAAATTTTCCTTGACAATTGCGACACAAACGACAATGCTACTGCAACAAAAGAAATTATTAATACTATTGTTTTTGTTTTGGTAGCTGTGATATTGATTAGATTTTTTATAGGAGAATTACGCTGGATACCTTCTGAATCTATGTTTCCGACTATAAAAAAACGTGACAGAGTTTATGTAGAAAAACTCGAATACCCTAAACGCACGATAGAAAGAGGGGATATTCTTGTTTTCTATCCACCAAACACAAAGCTATCAAATTCTATTTTTGCGATTTTGTCCAGATTAACAGGGATTGCCTGTAAAGATGTAGCCTACATAAAACGTGTCATTGGTATGCCAAACGACAAATTTGAAATCAAATTCGTTAAAGAACTAGATGAATATAGAGTATTTATCAATGACAAAATGCTAAACGAACCTTACATAAACAATATCTACAGTGCAGGTTACGAATATCCTCCAGCAGGATATGATAGCACTTGGACTCCTTGTTCACACCCGGATGTAAAATATTGCGGGCCATTTACTATTCCTGAAAAAAAATATTTCATGATGGGAGATAATAGAGGAAACTCTGCAGACAGCCGTTTTTGGGGCTTTTTAGATGAAGATAGAATAATAGGCAGAGCAAACTTTATGTTCTGGCCGATTTCTAGAATTAATCTTATGAAAGACAAATACGTAATTTTAGACAAAGAAATAAAAAACAACGAAAAAGTCGAAGAAAAATTCATTATAGACAGATACTCATTGTAAAGTTAAACTAAATTTTTAATAGTAAATTTGTCTTAAAAATTTGACAATAGGGCAACTTTTATAGTCTAATAAAGATACTAGGCGTTTATAGTTGACCAAAAAATTAATGTACATTAAAGAAATAGAAATAGACAATTTTAAATCATTCGCAAACACTGTTACAGTTCCGTTATTACCAGGATTTACGGCTATTTCTGGCCCGAACGGCTCCGGAAAAAGCAACATTATTGATAGTGTTCTTTTTGCGTTGGGTTTAACAACAGCAAGAACCCTCAGATCCGAACAAGGCGTTGCTGACTTAATCACCAACCACAACAAAAGAAACGAAGCAAGCGTAAAAGTAACTTTTGCAATGGACAACGATGAAGAATTTTCCATAAAAAGATACATTAAAAAAGGCAAAAACGGAGTCCAATCCAACTATTACTACAATGACAAACCAACAACCCTAACGCAAATTCACCTTGAATTAGAAAAATTCAACATTTCTCCAAACAGCTATAACGTTATGATGCAAGGTGATGTTACAGAAATCACAAAATGTTCTCCAACCGAAAGAAGAAAAATAATAGACGAAATCGCAGGTACAGCTGATTTTGATAGGAAAATTTCTCTTGCAACAGACCAGATACAAAGCGTTGAAGATAGGGTTTCTAACACAAATATCTTGATGTCTGAAATCGACAACCGCATTGACCAATTAAAACAAGAAAGAGAAGTTGCTCTTAAATACAAAAAGTTCAAAGATGAAAAAACCGAACTCGAAAACAAAATCCAAAGTGCAAAATATTTTGATGTAAAAAATTCTCTAGATATGGT
>CAKURN010000248.1 GCA_934675695.1 uncultured Candidatus Melainabacteria bacterium
TGGCGAAGTTGTGCCAAATCTTGCTAAATCATTTGATATAAAAAGTGATAAAATGACTTATGTTGTTCATTTAAGAAAAGGCATAAAATGGTCAGATGGCAAAGAAATAACTGCAGATGATGTTGTATTTACCTATGATACAGTGATTTTTGGAGGCTTTGGAGATGGCGGCACAAGAGATATTATGCTTGTTGACGGCAAACTTCCAACAGTTAAAAAACTAGACAATTATACAGTAGAATTTAAAACCCCAAAACCGTTTGCACCGTTTTTAAGAACGTTATCGGCTTCAATCTTGCCGAAACATATTTTTTATCCTGTCGTTAAAAAAGGGCAAAACGCATTTTTGACTTTTCAAGGTATAGACACAAACCCATCTGATATAGTCTATTGCGGTCCATTTCACCTAAAAGAATACAGGGCTTCTCAAAGGGTCGTTTTTGAAAAAAATCCAAATTATTATTTAATCAACAAAAATAATCAAAAACTTCCTTACTTAAATAGCATAACAATGCTTATTGTAGGAGATATGAACAATGATACCTTAAAATTTGAATCCGGAGAAACCGATATTCTATCTGTAAATGGTGCTTTGGTTAATAGATATAGAGAATTAAAAAAGCATGGAAATTTTGAATTGTATGATTTGGGTGCCAGTACAAACACTACTTTTGTATTTTTCAATCTTAACAATAGAAAAAACAAAAATGGAAAATATTACGTAAATCCTATCAAGCAAAAATGGTTTCAAGACGAAAATTTCCGCTCTGCGGTTGATTGGGCAATCGATAGAGATGACTTAGTTTTGAATATTTTTTCCGGTTTAGCCCAACCATTATACAGTGCAGAAGCAATAAACAGTATTTTTATTAACAAAAAAATTGCAAAAGGTCATAAAAAAGACATAAATTATGCAAAATCACTGCTTGAAAAAAGTGGATTTTATTTAAAAGATGATACTTTATATGATAAAGACAACAATATTGTAGAATTTGAATTGTTGACCAATGCAGGCAATACTCAAAGAGAAGCAACCGGCGTAAGCATAAAACAAGACCTTGAAAAATTAGGAATGAAAGTCAATTTTAAAGCAATCGAATTTAATAGTTTAATAAACAAAACAATGAACAGTTTAGATTTTGATTGTATTATTATTGCTTTAACTTCTAATATTTTAGAGCCAAATTCCGGCTACAATGTCTGGACACCCAATGGTTCTTTGCATTTGTTTAATAAAAGAAGCGTTAATGATTTAAAAGAAAGTGACAAGATTTATCCTTTTGAAATTGAATTAGAAGATTTGTTCAAACAAGGTGCAATTGAACTTGATTTTAATAAAAGAAAACAAATCTATGACAAATACCAAGAAATCGTTTCAAAACACAATCCTTTAATTTATCTTTATGCTCCATTTAATATTTCAGCAATAAGAAAAAAAGTAAAAAACCTCTACCCTACACAATTAGGGGGATTGATTTTTGATAAAAGTCAAATTTATATAGAAGAATAATTTTTTAAAAAAAGCAATTTTTTTCTTTTAGGTGTTTTAAAATACTAACACGAAAGAAAGGATACCAATTTTGAGAATTAATTCTGTTAAAAATAGTATAAATTTTGGCTACAACAAATACCTAAGCCATGATGTAGAAACCAGATTAAACCAAAATCCTGATTTATCGATTAACCGCTCTTTATTAAAAATAAATGAAACATGTAATTTTATAGAAGATGAAATTGATTATTTATCTAATAACAAAGGTGGAAGAACTGAAAACTACAGTCAAATAAACATTCTATTAGACCAACTTTTTCCTCTTAAATTAAAATTTGCCGAATTTATCGACAGACTTTTTCCTGATTTAAATTATACAGATAGAGAAGTTGATAGCTACTATGCAGATTACGACGAGATAGAATTTAGTTTCGATGTCATAAATGATAGCGAAGTTGCAAAAACATACGAATGGAAAAATGCAATGTCTGAAGCTATGATAGAAAATGCCTCGGAAAAAAGAACACTACAAAATATAAACGGACTGGATAATTATTTCATTAAAGAAAAAGACATAGAAAAAGTCCTAAAAGGCAGTTTTTTAAAAGAATCGACAACAGAATCACTTCTTCAAAAATTTGAACCAAACGAATATTCACCGGCTTCTTTATCTGATGTATGCGGACTAGACAAAACAAAAGAAAAACTTGAAAGAAACATAATTCAACCAATCAAAAATCCAAAAACAGCAAAAGAAAGAAAAGAAAAATATGGAATAGATATGCCAAGATTTGTACTATTGTACGGACCTCCGGGC
>CAKURN010000249.1 GCA_934675695.1 uncultured Candidatus Melainabacteria bacterium
CTCTTGTTCCTAATGTTAAATTTTTGAATAAATATTTTAACTTAAATTTCAAAGTCAAAAACTCAGACTATATTGATTTAGACAAAATAAAATCACCCTCAAAAATCAACAAAATCTTTTCAAAACCGATTGATTTTTGTGCATATTGTAACGATGAAAAAGTAAAATTCTGTTCTTATCACATTTCAAAAAGAGAAAAAAGTGAATGGGTAAAAGAGTGAGTGTTTAAAGAAAGGTTTTTTAATGGATTTTGTTAAATATTTTAAAAAAGTAAACGCAAAAAAACAAATCGATAATTTAGCTAAAAAATACAAAAACAAAAAAATTGTCGTTTATGGAGCAGGCATAATGTCAAGAACTTTGTTTGAAAATTATGATTTGTCAAAACTCAATATTGTTGCTATTTGCGACATCAAATACAATGAAAAAAAAGAAGATTATTTTTCTTACAAAACAATTTCACAAGAAGAACTAAAGACTTTTGATTGTGAAGTTATTCTTATTTTGGTTCAAAGATATTTAAGTATCGAAAAAGACCTAAAATACAAGATTCTTTTTGATACAAAAAACGAAAATACAAAAATTGAAAAATTCATAAAACTTCCATTTAGTGTGCTTTTAAAAGAAATTTTATTTTAAAAAAAGAAAGAAAAAAATGAAAAACTATAAAAAATTATACAAAGAAAAATTAAAAGAATATAACGATTTTTATTCAACTGTTGATGTTTCAAAACTAAAATGTGCAAGCGGAAATTTAAGAGAATATCAGCTAAAAACGCTTGATTTTTGTAAAAAAATAATTCTTGAACTGGAAAAACAAGATATAAAATACTTCCCAATCGGAGGAACTTTAATCGGTGCAATAAGACACAAAGGGTTTGTTCCTTGGGACGATGATTTTGATATTGGAATGATGAGAAAAGACTACCTAAAAACACTCGATTTTTGTAAAAAAAATTACATAGAAATTCCAACGTCAGAGATTTCTTATACTTTAAAAAATCGTTTTTTGGTCTGGAATAAATACCTAAAGAAAAACCCAAACAAAATAATCTTTTCTAAAACACCCCATCATATCCAAGTTTTGAAAGGGACTTCTATCGATGATTGCGTAAATATCGACATTTTCCCTCATGACAATTACAAAACTTCTCTTACTCTCGATGAATACAACGAATATATGAGATACATTACAACAAAAAAATACTCTCTTGGAAGATTCGATAGAATACTCGATTTTTATGAAAATGAAAGAAAAACAAATCCCATTTTTGATGAAAATGGAAGTGTGATTTATTATGGATTAGACAATATCGACAATTATATTCTATCTAGAAAAGGTTTTTTTGATTATGATATGCTTTTTCCGCTTAAAAAAATGAAATTTGAAGACTTTGAAATTTCTATCCAAAACAAACCCCTAGAGTATGCAGAACTTCAATACAGAAATTGCCTCAAAATGCCTTCTGATATTGTGATTTCATCTCATATAAACGCTAGAAAAAGCGATGGTTGGTTTTTGAAAACGGCTTCTTTTAGAACTATGTTGTTTTATCTTTTAAGAAAATTATGTTCAAAAAATCAAAACGAAGAAAATATCGACATAAAACAAGCCTGTATCATTGAATTAAAAGAAAAATTGTTTTACAAAAAAGAAGATTTTAAAACGCTATATGAAAAACTTTCTTCTAAATATGATTTTTTAAAATCGCTTGTAGAATAACAAACAAAAAATCGAATTAAAAATTTTTTGTGGTAAAATCAAAACTATGATTACAACAGAAAACTTAACGATTCGCTTTGGCACAGAAGCATTATTTGAAAACGTAAATATAAAATTCTCAAACGGAAACTGCTATGGTTTGATTGGTGCAAATGGAGCAGGAAAGAGTACTTTTTTAAAGATTTTATCCGGAGAAATTGAACCCACATCGGGTTTTGTTCACATAAAAAAAGGTCAAAGAATAGCTGTATTAAAACAAAATCACTTTGAATTTGATGAATTTTCGGTCATAGATACAGTAATTATGGGTCACAAACAGCTCTGGAACATAATGAAAGAAAAAGATGCACTTTATTCAAAAGCTGATTTTACTGATGAAGACGGGATAAAAGCAGGAGAACTAGAAGCCCAATTTGCTGAGCTTGATGGTTGGCAGGCAGAAAGCTCTGCTGCTTCTTTGTTGAATGATTTGGGAATAAAACAAGATTTGCATTATTCTTTGATGAAAGATTTGTCAGGCAGCGAAAAAGTAAGGGTTCTTTTGGCTCAGGCTCTTTTTGGAAC
>CAKURN010000250.1 GCA_934675695.1 uncultured Candidatus Melainabacteria bacterium
CGCTAAAATTTATGCAGAAATTGTAGGTTATGGACAAACAGGTGATGCTTATGATATGGTTGCTCCCGATCCAACAGGTGCAGGTGCTGCAAAATCAATGGAAAACGCAGTAAAAGACGCAAATATCACCGCAGAAGAAGTAGATTACATAAACGCCCATGGTACTTCTACTCATTTGGGAGATATTGCTGAATCACAAGCAATAGCAAAAGTTTTTGGAGATTTATCTAAAAACAACAACTTAAAAGTTTCATCAACAAAATCAATGCATGGTCACATGATTGGTGCAACTGGTGCAGCTGAATCAATAGTTTGCATAAAAACTCTAACAGAAGGCGTTATTCCTCCTACAATAAATCTTGAAAACCAAGACCCTGAAGTTGCAAACTTAAATTATGTACCAAACAAAGCAATAGAAGCAAATGTTAAATATGCTTTAACAAATTCATTTGGATTTGGCGGGCAAAATGCTTCAATATTATTTAAAAAGTTTGAAAAATAATTCTATTTTAAAAAGCCGGTATTTAACCGGCTTTTTTATTATTTTATTTTGTTTCTATAAAGTTTTCAGACGTAGAAGTTAATCCGTCTTTTTGAATGCTACAATATTCATATTGTTTTGTTGCATTTGTTTTTGTGTTTTTTAATTCAATTTTGTAACAATCATCATCATTTGAAGTTGTATATTTGTATTCAAAATTTTTGTTCATTTTGATATCTTGTACGGTTTTTGGAAATTTACCGTTTTCATCTCTATAGTTTTGAGCGTATTCAATAATTTTTTCCATTTGTTTTAGATTGTATTTTTGGGGTTTCAATTTTATATCAGAAACTTTATCAATTCTAAACGTATTTGCAAAAATAATTATCATTACAAAAAACACAATTTGTGCAAAAAACAAAACACCCAAAGCAATAAAAAACCACTTTAAAACATTCAAAAATCTATCTTTCATAACGCCTCCTATAATTTTGACATTATTATAGATTTATAAAACCAAAATTTCAATCAGTTATTTTACTAAATATGTACCTATAAAATTATCTTCTAAATCAAGAGTAATTATTTTGTAAGCACCGTTTTTAGAGTAGCTTTCCGTAATTATGTTATAGATTCCGTTGATGTTTTCTTCTTGATTTGTGCCATAATGCCCAGATACGATTGCTTTTACGTTTTTATGCTTTAACAAAACTTTCCAATACTCGTCAACATTTGCCGTTTGAAGCCAAGACGAATTTGTAAGAGTAATCGGAAAATGCTGTAATATAATTACATTTTGATTTTTGTATTTTGTAAGAATTTCATCTAAGAAGCGAAGTTCAGTTTTTGTATAACAACCGTTAGATTGCTGAAAATACTGCTTGCTTCCGTCCATTGCAACAAAAACATATCCGTTCTTTTTAAATACATAATTCGGCTCTTTTGAATGTCTAAAAAATCTTGCCAAACGAACCCTTTTTAGATAGTATTCTTTATCAATACCTGTTGATGTTGAAACGTCATTTGAACCCAAAAGCACATAAGAAGGCTTTTTAGAAGTTTTTAAAAGATAGATAAAATAATTTAGATTGTTTATGTTTGTTTTTGCTATATTATTACCCCCAAAAACAACAAAATCAATATCTTTCATAGAATTTATTTCTTTTATTGTTCTTTGCAATTTATAAGCATTTTCTTCTTTTAAATTTATATCTGTAATATGAACAAACTTCACTTCTTTAGCCATTGCTTGCAAATTAAAAATCGCAAACAAAAAACAAATGCATAAAATTTTAACTAATTTTTCCATATTTTAAGAATAATATAAAAACAGTTTAAAGACAGTAGAGTTTGCGAAATGTTAAAATTTGAAGAATAGAAATAGTAATTTATGCGTATTCTTGCTAGAATAGACCTAATCCCAATGTATTAGAAAGGGTTTTTAAGGAAAATGAGGAAATTTTTATTTTTGGCATTAACAACACTATTAACTATGACAAACAGTGTTTTTGCCATGACAGCAGACGAATTTATGGACAAACACATTGCTCCTCTTTCTGACGCCGTTGCAGACATTATTTTTTATCAGATTAATTTCTTTGGAACAAAAGTTCCTTTGATAATTTTTTGGATACTTTTTGCAGGTATATTTTTCACAATATATTTCAAAGGTATTTCGATTTGGGGTTTCAAACACGCTATTGATTTAATTGCAAAACCGGCCGAAAAATCAGAAAAAAATGATGGCTGTGGTGAAGTTTCATCGCTTCAGGCTCTTGCAACTGCACTATCAGGTAC
>CAKURN010000251.1 GCA_934675695.1 uncultured Candidatus Melainabacteria bacterium
GAAGAAAACAATATAGATTTATCAAACAATCTCATCCCTGTTGCACCCGCCGAACACTACTTTATGGGCGGAATAAAAGTAAATCTTAATGCACAAACTACAATAAAAAATCTTTATGCAATTGGAGAGTGTGCCTCAACAGGACTCCATGGTGCAAATAGATTAGCTTCAAATTCATTATTGGAATGTGGGGTTTTTGCAAAAAGTTTAGCAAATTATATTTCAAAAAACATACAAGTACCACCAAAAAGATTAGATAACAAAGTAATAAATACGGTAGAAAAATATCAAAATTTATGTTTTGAAAACGACGAACAACCGGAAATTATTTCAAAATTGTTCCAAAATCTCAAAAAAACAATGTCTAAAAACGTAGGAATAGTAAGAAACAAAACTACATTAGACAAAGCAATGAATGATATATTTGAATTAAAAATGCAGCTTGATGAATCTAATTCATCTCCATCAAAAGAAAAATATGAACTAAACAACGCACTATACGTTGCATCATTAATCGTAAAATCAGCAATAGAAAGAAAACAATCAATAGGTGCTCATTTTAGAGATGATGATGTTTCTAAAGATACAAAAACAACGGGAGAAATAACACGCAATGACTCAATATTGGTTAAATAATTTTGCAATAGATGATTTTATAGTTTCTGCTCTAAAAGAAGACATGTACTATGGCGACATTACAACTGACTCTATTTGCGCTTCTTTAGATAATCCTCATTTTGAAGTATATTTAAAAACCAGAAACGATGGGGTTTTGTGTGGAAAAAGTGTTTTTTGTAGAGTTTTTGAACTTCTCTCCGGTAGTGAAGTTAAAGTCGAATTTTACTTTAAAGACGGTGACAACATAAAAAAAGGCGATACAGTCGCAAAAATCACAGGAAACGCCAGATATATATTGACAGGTGAAAGACTAGCTCTTAATTTTGTACAAAAAATGTCAGGGATTGCAACATATACAAGAAAATTTCAAGAAAAAATCAACAAATACAATGTAAGAATTGTAGACACCAGAAAAAACACCCCAAATTTCAGACTGTTTGAAAAATTTTCAGTTTCGGTTGGCGGAAATTACGTACATAGATTCAATTTGTCAGATTGTGTAATGCTAAAAGACAATCATATAGCACTATACGGGGGTTCAATTATAAAAGCTGTTGAAGAAGTTAGAAAAACTATTTCTCACGCTCATAAAATTGAAGTTGAATGTGATACAATCGAACAAGTAAAACTTGCTCTAGAAGCAAAAGCAGACATTATCATGCTTGATAATATGACAAACAATGAAATGGTTGAATGTTGTAAATTAATCAACAAAAAAGCAATCGTTGAAGCCTCAGGCTGTGTTACTTTAGACAATGTTGAAGAAATCGCAAAAACCGGAGTAGATATAATTTCTACCAGTGCAATTGTGATGAAAGCACCAACATTAGATTTGGCATTTGATTACAATAACTAATTTGTTGTTAGTAATGTTTTAAAAGCTAATGGAATGTATTTGATGATATCAGAAGCAAGTACACAATACTCACTCATTGATTTTGCAGCAATTTCACCGGCTAGTCCATGGATATAAACACCTAAGCAAGCTGCCTGTTCAAGCGTTGCTCCTTGAGCTGCAAAACCTGCTATCATACCTGTTAAAACATCGCCGCTGCCTGCTTTTGAAAGTGCAGAATTTCCTGTATGATTAATGAATATTTTTCCGTTTGGAATAGAAATTATTGTTTCATGACCTTTTAATAAAACAATGCAATCAAATTCTTTACTTGCTTCCCAAGCCCACTTTGCACGATTTTTTTGAATTTCTTCAACTTCTACACCAAACAATCTGGATAATTCCATAGGGTGAGGTGTGATTATAGAATTAAGCGGAAATTCAAAGTTTTTTGTTTGGCTTATAGCATTTAAAGCGTCAGCATCAATGATGATTGGAGGATAAGAATTTCTATTCTTTTTCAAAAAATTAATAATTAATTCATTAACGCCACCAATTTGGTTTAAACCGCAACCAATAGAAATTACATCGTAATTTGCAATAGCATTAAGAAATTTTAATGCATCTTTTGGAATTGTTCCATATTGACTTTGACCTAAATCTAAAAAAGTAATATCAGGTGTTAGAGAAGACACTGTTGTAATTACATCAGAACAACTAGCAAGCATACAATATCCTGCACCGACTTTCAGAGCCGAAACAGAACTTAAATATGCAGCTCCGGTGTATTGAGTCGAACCTGCAATATTTAAAATATGACCATAG
>CAKURN010000252.1 GCA_934675695.1 uncultured Candidatus Melainabacteria bacterium
ATTCCATACTTGTCCAAAAATACCTTGGTCATCTTTTACTTGTTGTAATTTATTTTCTAAACTTGAAATATTCGTTTTTGAAACCCTGACACCACTAATTGAACTAATTTCTCCACTCATAATAATAACTAACCTTCATATAACTTACTACACATGTATATAAAGTATTTTTGAAACAGAAAATTGCTCATTTTTTTATAAATTTAACAAACTTTACAATTTTTGTTATAAAATAAAAATATAGAAAAACAGGGGAGAAAAGATGGAAGTTTTACCATTAAACGCAATCGTTTACAACCAAGAAAAAGTCAAGATGGAAGATGTAATAGCACCTCCTTATGATGTTATTGATGAAAAATATCAACAAAATTTGTACGACAAAAGCCCCTACAATATAGTTCGTTTGATTTTGTCAAAAGAAGAAGACAAATACAATAGTGCAAAACGTGATTTTGAAGATTGGAAAAATAAAGAAGTTTTAATAAAAACAAAAAAACCATCAATATTTTATATTGTTCAAAAATACACAAACGAAAAAGGTAAAACAATCGAAAGAAAAGGTTTTATCGCAAGAAACAAAATCGAAGATTTTTCAAGCAAAAAAATCTTGCCCCACGAGTTCACCATGGGCGGCCCTAAACAAGATAGATTAAATCTGGTGACTGCAACAAAAGCTTTCTTTTCTCAGATTTTTATGGTTTATGATGACAAAACCCAAAAGATTGAAAAAATGGCACAAAAATACCTTTCTCAAAAGCCTTTTATCAATGTAACAGATGACAACGGCACAGAAAATATTGTTTATTTAATTGATGACAAAAACGATATAGAACTAATTCAAAACACCCTAAAAGACAAAGTTCTGCTCATTGCAGACGGACACCACAGATATGAAACTTCTATGAATTATTCAAAACTTCACCCTGAAAATGAAGAAGCAAAATACGTTATGAGCTATTTTACAAACGCTGCAGACGAAAATTTGATTATTTATCCTACTCATAGAATCATAGAAAAACCTTTTTCAAACGAAGAAATCTTGTCTGCCGTTAAAAAGCACTATGATATTGTTGAATGTTCTGAAAAAGAAGAATTTCTAAACCTTATCGAAGAAGAAAACAAAAAACAAATCACGACAGGATTAATTTTAAAAGACAATGAAAAATTCTATGTTTTAAAATTAAAAAAAGATGAAGAAAAAAAGGTAGATTGCCCAGAGGTATTACAAAAACTCGATTTAATGGTATTACATGCATTGATTTTAAAACAAGAATTAGGCTTTACAAATGATGAATTAATGGCACAAAACGGCATAAAATATGAAAAGAAAGAAGACGTTTCTTTTGCGTCTGTTAAAAAAGGTGCAAGTGCAGTGTTTATTATGGCATATCCAAAAATGCAAGACATAATCGATATTTCTTCTAAAGGAGAAAGAATGCCGCAAAAATCGACTTATTTTTATCCAAAATTATTATCAGGAATAGTTATCAATCCGCTTCAATAGGTGAAAATATGGAAAATTACCAAAAAACTTCTCTTGGTGTAAAATACAACGAAACAACAAAAACCGTTGATTTCAAATTGTTTTCAAAAAATGCAACAAAAATACTTCTTTGCATTTTTGACAAAGCTCAAGGTGAAGACCCGATTATGACTTTAAATATGGAAAAAGGCGAAAACGACATCTGGTCTACAAGCGTAAAAGATTACATCTTGAATTGTCACAAAAATACAATTTTTTATGGATATAGAGTTTTTGGTCCAAATTGGGAATATGATGAAAACTTTGAACCGGGGACTGTAATAGGTTTTAAATCAAAATTTGACGAAAAAGGAAACCGTTTCAATCCCAACAAAATCGCATTCGACCCGTATACGACAGAGCTTTCTCACTTGCCTAGTGATGTAAACCCCGGGTTTAATATGTTTCGTTCAGGAAGCAACTTCCATGTGATTGACAACGCAAAATGGGCACCAAAGTCAATATTTACCGAAAATATTAAAACAAGAGCATCAAAAATCGCTCCTCGTGCTTTTAATCAAGAAATAATCGGCGAAGTCCACATAAAAGATTTAACTCAAAGCACAAATATCCTAGAAAACGGCACATATAAAGGTGCCGGAAAATTCGCCAAAAACATAAAAAATCTTGGAATTACGATGATAGAGTTTTTGCCTATCAACGAATATGATTTTAGACAAAACGGCTACAATCACTGGGGTTATATGCCTTTAGCTTACTTTAGTTTGGCTCGTCGTTACGC
>CAKURN010000253.1 GCA_934675695.1 uncultured Candidatus Melainabacteria bacterium
CAATAATAGTTGCAAGAGTCGTTTTCCCTAATCCCGGAGGGCCATAGAACAACAAATGATCAAGAGTTGGAGCTCTTTTTTTTGCTGCTTCGATTGTGATTTTTAGAGTTTCTTTAATAGAAGATTGACCAATATAACTATCAAAATCAACAGGGCGAATATTTTTTTCGTAACCGTCTTCACTTGATTTTGCTTCTTTAGATAGAATGGGATTAGCTTCTATTTTTTGTTTTTTTGCTTTTTTGTTTTCGTTGTCTGATATAATCATAAAACTATTTTACTATAAACCATATCTTTATTTTTCATAAATTTTTGTAAATAAAATAAAATTTATTAAAAAGCAAGCCCTCAAGAAAAGAGCTTGCTTTAGTCTTTTTAGATTTTTTATTAGCAGTGAATTAAAAATCTCAAATAAATATAAGCAGTTGAAATAGCTAAAGAAATAAATGTAACGATTATACCATATTTCAAGAAGCCTAAAAATGAGATTTGATAACCTGCTTTGTGAGCATTTTCAGAAACAATTACGTTTGCAGCAGCACCAATAATTGTCATATTTCCACCCAAACATGCACCCAAAGCCAATGACCACCACAATGGATGAGCATAAGCATGACCCATAGTTTGTTCAATCGTTGCAATCATAGGAGCCATTGTTGCTGTATACGGAATATTGTCTATGATACCTGATAATATACCAGATGCCCACAAAATAATCATAGAAGTTGCAGTTTGAGAACCTTGGGTAACTTTTAATAACCAATCAGCCATCAAAGCAATACCACCTGCATGTTCTAATCCACCAATTATGATAAACAAACCAACGAAGAAAAATATAGTATTCCATTCTACTTCAACCAATACTTCTGCCGGTTTTTCAAATATCAATAATATAGAAGCACCCATCATAGCCATCAAAAATGTAGGAATATGAGTAACATCATGTGAAATAAATCCTAAAATTACAAGCAATAAAACAACACCTGAACGAATAGCCAAATTCATATCAGTGATTGATTTTGAGTTGTCTATTTTAGAAACAAGTTCCATTTTTTCCGGAGAGGATTTCAAATCTTTTCTAAAAACGAAAATTAACAATGATACGACGACTACCATAATAACAGCAACAACGCCTGTTAATTCTCTGATAAAATCCATAAAACTAAAGTGTGCAGCCGAACCAATGATAATATTAGGTGGGTCACCGATTAATGTAGCTGTACCACCGATATTGGAGCACATAATTTCTGTAATCAAAAATGGAATTGGGTTTATATCTAACAATTTACATGCAGCAAATGTTATAGGTAAAACCAAAATTACTGTTGTTACATTGTCTAAAAATGCAGATGCAACCGCAGTAAATATTGCAAGTGCCGCTAAAACCAACTTTGGTTTGCCTTTTGTTTTTTTAAGTATTTCATTTGCAAGCCAAGTAAACATTCCCGATTTTGATGCAATATGCACTATAATCATCATAGAAACCAATAAGAATATTACATTGAAATCAATAAATGAAATAAAATACGCACCTAAATTTTCGCCTTTTTCGGTTTCTAACAATCCTAAAAATAATGTTAAAGAACCACCTAAAAGTGCGATAACAACTTTAGGAATTTTTTCCCAAGCAATAAATATATAAGCAACAAATAATATTATTGCAGAAATAGCTATTGCATTTTGGGAAACAAGTGTGTGTAAGTGTTCCATACTTTCCCCTCTTTTTACTGTAATAGACTTATTCTATAACAAAAAAGAAAAGGGTAAAGTAACAATTATTGAAGTAATTTATTCTTTTATTAATTTAAGACTTTTTCCTATTTTTTTATTTGATTTTTTTTGACGTCTAGTATGTATTTCAAAAATCCTTCCGACAAGCGATTTAGAAGTTGGTGAGTTTGGTTTTTGTGCGATGTATTTTTTGTAATATCGAATTGCAAATGTATATTTTTCAAGTTTATCAAAACACAAACCAAGTCCGAGATTTGCTCTATAAAATTCAGGATTTATTTTTAGCATTTGTTTAAAAATTGCAATCGCATCCACATATTTATGAAAATCAATATACAAACTTGCCAAATTCGATAAAGCAGGAATGTAGTGAGGGTATTTTTCAATTACTGTTTTGTAGATTATTTCTGCCATTTCAAGCTCACCGGAAAGTTCATGGGTAAGTGCCAATTTGATTTGTGCATTTTTGTTGTCAGGTGAAAGCTTAATTGTTCTGATGAAATTTTTTTGTGCATTGATGTTATC
>CAKURN010000254.1 GCA_934675695.1 uncultured Candidatus Melainabacteria bacterium
CTAATAAAGTAATTTTTATTTAAAAAATTGACACTTTTTTTAAAATATTAAGAAAGATTTCTATTTTTTAAAGATAAAAAATGCCGCAAGAATAATAAAAACAAAGCCAACCAAGTAATTCCACTTGAATTGTTCTTTTAAATACAAAACCGAAAACACACTAAACACAACAAGCGTGATTATTTCTTGTATTGTTTTTAATTGAGCTGCACTGTAGACATTGCTACCTATTCTATTTGCAGGAACTTGAAAACAATATTCAAAAAACGCAATACCCCAACTAACAACAACGACCAAAACAATAGGGGCGAATTTGAACTTCAAATGCCCATACCAAGCAAACGTCATAAAAACATTTGAAATAATTAAAAGAACAATCGGTACTAAAAACTTAAACATAAAAATATTATATTCTAAATAATTAATTTTTAATTAAATTTTGAGGTTTTTTTAAAAAAAGGTACATAATATAAATGTGGTTGATAAATAGAAGAAATTGAAAGGAGTAAATTATGAGATTTCTAATTAAAAAAACACCGGACAATTTTATTAAATCAGTAAATGACGATATAGCAAATATACTAAACCGCCACTTTGACAGTTTTTATCCTCACTTTGACGATGAAGAAGCAGAAAAACTTATGATGCCTGTTGAAGTTAGAGATAAAAAACACGAATACGATATCAGAGCTGAACTTCCCGGTGTAAAAAAAGAAGACTTAGATATCGATTTGAATAACAATTATTTGACAATCAGAGCCGTAAAATCAGCAGAAAAATCTGAAGAAGAAAAATCATATTCTAAATCAGAATTTAGTTATGGTGAATTTTCAAGAACCGTTTACTTACCTCAAGAGGTTGATGCTGAAAAAGTTGAAGCTAAAATGGATAACGGTGTATTGAAGATTGTTATTCCAAAAATCACTGATACAAAAGAGTCAGTTAAAAAAATTACCGTTAAGTAATAATAATTACACTATCAAAATCGGAAGCAAGTTGCTTCCGATTTTTTTTATTTTGTTGTAAAATTAAGTTTGACAATATTTGCCGATATAGCTCAGATGGTAGAGCAACTGATTCGTAATCAGTAGGTCGGGAGTTCGATTCTCCCTATCGGCAAATATTTTTTATCTTTAAAAAAATTAAAAGCTTAAATTTAATTGCCTAAATTCCTATTTGATTATATGATATTTATATAGGAGTTTAAAAAAGTGGTTTTTAATATTGATGATTTTTTAGCAAAAGCTCAAAAAGCGGGTGCTTCTGATATACATTTGAATGCAGGAAAAGTTCCGGCATTAAGAATACGTGGCGAAATGTACAAAATCGCCGCTGAGCCTTTAGTGGAAAACGATATAAAAGCAATTTTAGAAAAAACGCTGCCTGATGAATTTAAAAAAACAATGATGAATGCAAAAGACATAGACTATCTTTATGTCTTGGAAGGCGTTTCCAGATACAGAATAAACTATGCAAAAGAATTAAACGGCGGAAAATTTACTTTTAGAAGCATTCCTTTTAACATAAAATCTCTAAAAGAACTGTCTCTGCCTGAATGTTTGGAAGATTTTACAAACTGCAACAACGGTATTATTTTGGTATCAGGTGCAACAGGCTCGGGAAAATCAACGACTCTTGCTTCTATGCTTGAATTAATCAACCAAAAATACAAATACCATATTGTTACGATAGAAGATCCGGTTGAATTTGTTTATGAGGACAAAAAATCAGTAATTACCCAAAGAAGCCTTGGATTGGACGTTGAAGACTTTAAATCAGGTATAAAATACGCCCTTCGTCAAGATCCGGATGTTATTCTTGTTGGTGAAATCAGAGATAGAGAAACTCTGGTTAGTGCCGTAGAAGCTTCTGAAACAGGTCACCTTGTGTTTGCAACAGTTCACACAAACGGCACAGTTGCTTCGATTAACCGTTTAAAAGGTTTTATAGAAGAAACCGCACAAGACCAATTTATGAAAAGATTGTCAGCTTGTATCAGAGGGGTAATTCACCAACAGTTAGTACCTACAACAAACGAAGGCAAATTGACTCCTGCGATAGAAATTTTGACTTTTACATCAACAGTTATTGATTATGTAAAAGAAGGCAAGCTTTACGATATTACAAGTTTAATGAAAAAAAGCAGACAACCAAACATCACAACGATGAATATGGCATTGTATTCTTTGTATCAAAAAGGTTTGATAACAAAAGAAACAGCA
>CAKURN010000255.1 GCA_934675695.1 uncultured Candidatus Melainabacteria bacterium
TATATCGTACAAATGCCCAATCTCGTTCAATAGAAGAAGCTCTTATGAGTTATTCTATTCCATACAAAATCGTCGGGGGTCTGAAGTTTTATGATAGAAAAGAAATAAAAGACACAATCGCATACCTAAAACTCATCTACAATCACAATGATTCTCAAGCTCTAAAAAGAATAATAAACACGCCAAAAAGAGGCATAGGTGATACTACAATAGAAAAACTGACAAAATACGCAGATGAAAGAGAACTCAGTATTTATGAAACTTTGAGGCATTTAGAAGAAATGGAAGACATAAACAGTGCCACTCGCACAAAACTCCAAAACTTCTATGCAACAATAGAAGAAATAACTTCTCGCCAAAATGATTATGTTTTGTCTGAATATGTTTCGTATTTGCTAGAAGCATCCGGATATTCAGTAGAATTGAGGAAAGAAGACAACATAGAAAACCAATCAAGACTAGAAAACTTGCAAGAATTTATTAATGTTGTAAAAGAATTTGAAGAAGACGATTTTAATATAGAAGCCGAAGACGACCTCGGAATGCTGGGAAACTTCTTGTCACAAGTCGCTCTTGTTTCTGACGTTGATGAAATAAAAGAAGAAGAATCTTCTGTTACATTGATGACGCTTCACGCTGCAAAAGGCCTTGAATTTCCTGTTGTATTTTTAGCAGGTATGGAAGACGGAATTTTCCCCCATGGAAGAAGTATCGGCATGGCATCAAGCAATTCTGAATTAGAAGAAGAAAGAAGATTGATGTATGTAGGTATAACAAGAGCAAAAGAAAAACTCTTTTTAACTCACGCAAAACAAAGAAAAGTCTGGGGAAATTACCAATCTAACCCAAAAAGCAGATTTTTAGATGAAATTCCGTCTTCTTTAATTGAAGAAGATTCTACAAGAGCAACTTCATCAACAAAATCCAGTTTTTCTAGCACAATTTCAAAAATCAAAGAAAAGAAAAATTCTCCTTATTCTTCTAGTTCTTCTAGTTCTTCTTATTCTTCTTCAACATCAGCTCCGACAAACAACTTTGCTTCATCTTTAGCAAGAATAAAACAAAGTGCAAACAAAGCAAAAGAAATTCAAAATACACCTACAACAAACTACAAAACCATAAATGCAAAAGTAGTCAAAAAATCAGAACCAAAAAAAGAACAACAACAAAAACTCAACATTCAATCAATGATTTTAAAAGCAAAACAAAAAGCTCAAACGCCCACCCTTTCTCAATCAAATAGACAATTAGGGCTTTTGCCTGTTGGAACGAGGGTTTTTCATTCGTCATTCGGGGTAGGTACAATAAAAGAAGCAACAACAACGAGTTATGTCGTTGACTTTACAAAATCGGGCGAAAAAACACTCGACACTACAACATCAGGATTGAAAACTTTTTAAAAAATAAGTTCATAACAATCAAGAAGCTCAGCTATATCTTGTTTTTCGATTGCGTTTTTGATATTTGTATTCAAAGTTTCCAATTCGTCTTTTGAAAGCTGTTTTAAATTTTGCGGAATTTTGATTTCAGAAGTATTTGAACAGTTGCAAAAGCCTTTATTTATAATCAAAAAATCTCTATAAGTTTTTAAAATCGGCAAATATCTTTCATCTAGAGGAAAATTTTTGTTTAAAAAATATTTGTAATCTCTAGGCATTTCTTTTTCAACCAAATCAATAAGAAAATTTATTTCGTCAGTGTATTCTTTTTCTTCACAAACTTCGCCTAAAAGCTTGTTTCCCTCTATTTCATAATCTTCAAATTGAGAAATATATTTTGCCCACATCAAACACCCCAAATAAAAAGAAATGTTGTTTTTGAGGTATTTTTCAAGCTTTTTAGAAGTTTGAATGTAGTTTATTTTTTTTAATTTAATATTTGAAATTGCATTAAACGAATAATACGTATAACCCAACTGTTGCAAAGAATCAATCACCAAAGGTGCAAACCCGGGGTCAAATTTTATTTTTTCTTTCATATTTCCTCTATATCAAATGATGCATTTTTTCGATTTTTGTTTCTATGTATTTTCTGTTGTATTCATCAATAATAGGTTTTATAGGTATTCTTTCATTTATTTCAAGCCCATAGCCGTTTAGCCCTATTATTTTTGTAGGATTGTTTGTTAAAAGATTGAATTTTGAATAGCCCAAATTTCTTAAAATTTGTGCCCCTATTCCATAATCTCTTAAATCAGGTGCAAAACCAAGTGAGACG
>CAKURN010000256.1 GCA_934675695.1 uncultured Candidatus Melainabacteria bacterium
ATTACAAGCAACCCATCTAGACCAGATGGAATGGCTTTATCAGTATTTTGCATCAGAGATGCTGACTAATTTTATATTTATTTTAGATTCGCTTGGGGAAATATTTTCCCCATTTTTTTATAATTAAATTCCAATTTAATAAATTCAATAAAATTTTAAATAAAAATCAATCGCAAAAACCTATTATAAAAATATTATAAAATCTTATTACAAAAAATCTACCACCTTAATTAAAAGATGGTAGATTTAAGTTTTTTATTAAAATTAAAATAGAATTAACTATTTAATTTCAACAGTAGCACCTGCTTCTTCTAATTTAGCTTTGATTTCTTTAGCTTCTTCAGGTTTTACGTTTTCTTTAACAGGTTTTGGAGCACCATCAACTAAATCTTTAGCTTCTTTTAAGCCCAAACCAGTGATTTCACGAACTACTTTTAATACTGGAATTTTGTTAGCACCAGCAGAAGCTAAGATAACGCTTACTTCTGATGGAGCATCACTAGCAGCTTCGCCAGCAGCAGCTGGAGCAGCAGCAACTGCAACAGGAGCAGCAGCAGAAACGCCGAATTTTTCTTCCATAGCTTTTACTAATTCAGCAGCTTCTAATAATGTTAATTTTTCAATTGATTCTAAAATTGTTTCTACGTTAGACATTTTTATACCTTTCATAAATTTATTTGTGTATTACAGAGTTTGATTTTATGCTTCTTTTTGTTCTTTAACAGCATTAATAGCTCTAACAAGAGCAGACATAACACCATTGATGCCATAAACTATGCCGCTTGCAGGTGAGTTGATAGAACCGAGCATTTTTGCGTAAAGTTCTTCTCTGCCTGGCATTGAAGCAAGTTTTTTAGCTTCGTCAGCGTTTAATACTTTGCCTTCTAGAACAGCACCAAGGATTTCTCCTTTTTTGTTTTCTTTTATGAATTTTGCTAAAACTTTAGCTGATGCAACTTCGTCACCAAAACCGAATGCAATAGCGGTAGGGCCAGTCATTAATTCAGAAATTGCTTCAAAATTAGTTCCTTTTGCTGCAACTTTACATAGAGTGTTTTTTGTAACTGTCAAATCAGCATCTTGAGCTTGCAAACCACGTCTTAATTCAGTGATTTCTTCAACTGAAAGACCACGATAATCTGCTACTACAGCAACTTTAGCGTTTTCAAATTGTTTTTTGTAATGTTCAATTTTTTCACTTTTAAATTGTTTTGTTGCCATTTGAAAATTTCTCCTTTCTGTTGGACTTCGCAAAAATTTATAAAACAAAAGTTTTGCGAGTATAGTACGCAAAACAGCTCAAATAAGTATTATTAACTTTTTACTTTTTGAACCTGGATTGGAAATTAAGGTAAATTACCACCAACCGTCTTTGGTACTATATTTATCATACAAAATAACACTTTCATGTCAAGAGTTTTGTTATATTTCTTAATATTTTAACAAAATTAGGCAATTAATATTTTCACTCGATTTTTTTATTGTATCAAAAATAACTTCTATACAAAAGTTAATATTTTGATTGATGTGCTTTATTTAATTAAAAAAGCATGGTAGAATACAAATTCTGGTTGAGAAATATGCAAAATACAAAAGAAAAAGTTTTAAGAGATATTCATTTAAAGCAATATTCAGACCTAATAAACAAAATTGCTAAAGTCGAGTATAGATCTGTGGGTGTTCAGCATTTAATTGATTATGATGAATTGGTAAACATAGGTTTTCAAACAATAAATGTATTATGTGAACAGAAAAACTTTGACACATTTAATGAGTCGTATTTGTCAACAGCAATAAAATGGGCAATAAGAAACGAGCTCAGAAACCGCTACAGATGGTATGGCGTAAAATACAACACATCAAAAGTTCAACTCACCGAAAACGAACAAAACGAATTAAAAGAAGCAATTTATAAGTCGGTTTTATCGACAGATGAGATGTTTGATTCTGAAAAAACTTTTGAAGTAAAAGATTTTAGAAAGACTCCGGAAGAAAATTGTGAGTTTTCTATGCTTTCAAATTCAATTAAAACAGCTGTCATGACTCTACCTAAAAGAGAAAGAGAGCTTATTGAATCAAAATTCTTTAAAGAGAAAAAACTCCACGAAATTTCTGACGAATTTTCTATTTCTCAAAGTAGAATTTCTAGAATCATAAAATCAGGTTTAGACAAACTAAAAGACGAGCTTGTAAAAAACGAAGCTATATAGTTT
>CAKURN010000257.1 GCA_934675695.1 uncultured Candidatus Melainabacteria bacterium
TTTTTGTGTTTTAGACAAAACATAAAATCAAACCCTTCTATTTCTATAACTTCTCCAAAATTGCCTAAAAAATTGCCAAAAGTTCTAACTGTTTCAGAAATAGAAAAAATACTACACAACGATTTGTCCATTATTGAGCTTTCAATTGTAGAGTTGTTGTATTCAGCAGGGATAAGGGTTTCTGAGCTTGTTAATCTAAAATTAAAAAATCTGGATTTAAAACAACAAATTATAAAAGTTTTTGGAAAAGGTTCAAAAGAAAGAATTGTTCCAATCAACAAAAAATGTATAAATATACTAAAAAAATACTTAAAAAAAAGAGAATTAATAGCACTAAAATTCGATAGTGAAGATTTTTTGTTTTTAAATGAAAAAGGAAAAAAAATAACAAGACAATATGTCTACAATATAATCAAAAAACAAGGGACAAAAATCCACAAATCAATTTCCCCGCACACACTAAGACACAGTTACGCAACACATTTATTAGAAAATGGAGCTGATTTAAGAGTAGTACAAGAACTACTCGGACACTCAAGCATTGTAACAACTCAACTCTACACTCATATAAGCAAAAAAACTCTAAGAGAAGTTTATTTTAATATTAATAAATAACTATTTATTGCGATTTGCAAAAACATATTGCAAAATTTCAGCAACTGCAACGTACAATTCTTGAGGAATAATTTGGTTAACTTCTACCATTTTATACAAACTTCTGGCTAATGGTTTATTTTCTATTATTGGAATGCCGTTGTTTTTTGCAATTTCTCTAATTTTAAAAGCAATAAAATCAACACCTTTTGCAACGACGACAGGAGCCGGATCTTTTTGCATATTGTATCTTAATGCAACAGCAAAGTGAGTAGGATTGACGACAACAACATCTGCTTCTTTTACATTTGCCATCATTTTTTGCTGCATTATTTTCATTTGGAAAGAACGAATTTTTCCTTTGATTTTTGGATCCCCTTCGATATTCTTTCTTTCTTCTTTTACTTCTTGTTTAGACATTTTTATTGATTTGTTGTATTCCCAATCTTGGTATTTTTTGTCTAAAATTCCTAAAATTATTAATATAACACATATCGTAAATAACAATTCAAAAACAACAGAACCCATAACTGCAAACCCTGTAATTGGGTCTGCTCCAATCAAAGAAAATAAATCGTCTTTTCTTTTTATGATAACTTTTAGGCCAACCATTGCAACAATAACGAGTTTCAAGATTGATTTTACAAATTCGACCATTTGTTTTGGCTTAAAAATATTAAACTTGTCTTTTAAAGCCTTTAACATCGAAGATGGGGAGAGTTTTTTGAAATTTGGCTTTAGGGCTTCTTTTGCAAACAAAGCACCGGTCTGCAATCGCAAAGTCAAAACAGCCCCAACTGCAAGCAAAACAAAAAACAGGGCAACTATTGAAATATAATGATAAAAATAAGGCCCCATAATAGCAACAAAATCGTCTTCAGAAATTTGCGAAGGAATGAGAGAAACAAAAGCACTATGAAGCATTGTTTGCATTTTTTCAAGCATTGAATTTCCAAGTGCAAAAATCAAAGCAACACCAATCGTCAAAACTAAAGACGACGTAAAGTCTTGGCTTTTTGATATATGTCCGCGATCTCGCTCTTTCTCCCGTCGCTTCGGGGTGGCTTCTTCGGTTTTTTCGTTTTGTTCGTCTGCCATAATTTTTCTTTTTTACCCAAACAAAGTAACCAACATCTGGATATACTGTTCAATAACTCCTTTTAAATACGTTGCTGTTGCACCCAAAAAAGCAAGTATCAAAAACAACCCAATATATATTTTAACAGGAATTGCAACCATATAAATATTCATATGAGGCATTATTTTACTCATTAAACCCAAAAGTACATCAGAAATCAACAACACTGAAAAAATAGGCAATGCTACACCAAAAGCAATTTTAAATACTTGAGAAAACAGATGAATCATATTCGCTACAATATTTGAATCAAACATTGGCATTAAACCCATCGGAATGCTATCAAAACTGTTAAACAAAATAATAAACAAAAACTGATAAGCACCTGTCATCAAAAAAACCAAAGTTGTTAAATATATATATAAAGATGAAATTTCAGGAGATTGAACACCTGTTGCAGGATCTAACGCTTGTGACATAGAAGTTCCCATTTGAATAGATAAAATGCTACCTGCCATTCTAACCC
>CAKURN010000258.1 GCA_934675695.1 uncultured Candidatus Melainabacteria bacterium
ACCGTAACCTACTTCAACCTTTAAAGGAACAAGCAGCGGTTGGTTCATTTCCATTGTTTTAACAGTCAAGTTTTTGATTTCTTCTATTTCATTATTATCTACTTCTAAAACAAGTTCATCATGGATTTGTAGTATCATTTTTGATTTGTAGTTTTTTAATTTGTTAAACAATTCTACCATTGCCATTTTTATAATATCGGCACTTGTACCTTGCAAAGGTGCATTAATTGCAGCACGATAAGCAAACTCTCTAATATTTGCATTTCTGGAATTTAATTCTGCACCTAAATATCTTCTTCTTCCGTAAAGCGTTTCTACATAACCGTTGTTTTGTGCAAATTCAACTGTTTCTTGCATATATTGAGAAATTTTTGGATAAGTTTCAAAGTATTTGTTAATCAATTCTTGTGCTTCTGCAGGTGTGATTTTTAGTGTTTGAGCTAATCCATAACGAGTTTGTCCGTATATTATTCCAAAATTCACTGTTTTTGCGGTTCTTCGTTGTTTTTTTGTAACTTCTTCTATTGGAACATTGTAAATTTTAGAAGCTGTGACGCTATGCACGTCTATATCGTTTACGAACGAATTGATTAGAGTTTCGTCTTTAGAATAATGTGCCAAAAGCCTCAATTCAACTTGTGAATAATCGGCAGAAAAAATCACACTATTGGGATTTGACGGAACAAAAGCACCTCTAATGCGGTTTGAAAATTCTGTTCTTATTGGAATATTTTGCAAATTAGGGTCAGAAGAAGATAATCTGCCTGTTGTTGTTACTATTTGATTAAAATGCGTGTGGATTTTTCCATCTTCTTTGATTAATTTTGGCAAAGCGTCAATGTATGTGTTTTTTAGTTTCATCAACTGTCTGTGTTCTAATATATCAGCAGCAATTTCGTATTCCATCGCTAAATCCTCAAGGATTTTTGCACCTGTTGAGAAATTTCCTGATTTGCCTTTTTTCTTTGGTGTTATTTGCAATTTTTCAAAAAGTGCCTCTGCTACTTGTTTTGGAGAATTTATATTAAAAACATAGCCGACAACATCAAAAATCTTTTTTTCGTATTCTTTGACTTTTTTTGTTATTTCTTCATCTATTGCCTTAAAACACTCCAAATCCAGCTTCACTCCCGTTTTTTCCATATCTTTTAAAACAAAAGCAAGAGGAAGTTCTGTAGAATTTAGCAATTGGAGTTCTTTTTTGGATAAATTTTTGTTGTAAAATTCGTACAAATCAAACAAATACGAAGCAAGAAGCGGATAATCCTTTTCGTTTGGGAGAATTTTTAAATATTCATTTATTTGTGTAATTAAATCATGTTTTCTTGAGGAATCTTTTATATAGCTTGCCAATTGGACATCGCAAATTACGTTTTTGATATTTGGTTCTATGTTTTTTACGTCATACGTTATTTTTTTTATTTCAGGGTTTTCGATTATTGATTTTGCTTCATTTATGGGAAGTTTTGTTGTTTTATTTTCTTTTGAAATGTGACAATAGTTTCTATCTTCAAAATCTACTAAAAACCCTATTGTGTCGCCATTTTTTATTTCTTCTAAAGACAATTTTTCTAAGTTTTTTTCTTGCATATCAACAAACCCAAAAAGCCCCAGCTGCTCTTGTTTTGATGTTTCATTTAAAGAAGTAAACTTCACAATTTCATCCGAACAAGATTTTTCGCCTTTAAACAAAGAAAGAATTTTATCAATTTTTTTGATAAAAGTGTAAAATTGAAGTTTTTGCAAAAAATTTGCGACATTTTCTTTGTTTGGGATATTAAGACACGCTTTTTCAAAATCGAAGTTTATATCTACATCTTTTATTATTTTTGCCAAAAACTGTGACAAATAAGCGTCTTCCTTGCCATTGATTAATTTTTCTTTTAAGGCTTTTTTTGTGATGTTTTCGATATTTTTGTATACGTTATCTAAATTTCCGTACTCCAAAAGCAAATTGCTGGCAGATTTTGGGCCTATGCCTTTAATACCCGGAATATTATCGGAAGTATCTCCGCAAAGAGCCTTGTAGTCAACGATTTGGTCAGGATAAACTTCCATCTTTTTAAAGACTTCTTGTTTATTGTATTGAAGAAGTTCTCCTTTTGATGGAATTAAAATCGTAATCAAACCCTCGTCGTCAACAAGTTGAAAAGCATCTCTATCACCCGTTAAGATGTATGTTTT
>CAKURN010000259.1 GCA_934675695.1 uncultured Candidatus Melainabacteria bacterium
CCTCAGTAGCTCAATGGCGGAGCAACCGGCTGTTAACCGGTAGGTTGTTGGTTCGAGTCCAACCTGGGGAGTTTTTTATTGGGCAGAATTTTAAACATTGCCTCTTTGCTGTAAGGCTGTTGGTTTGAGTCCAATAGTGGGGAGTTTTTGTTGGATTTTCTAAGTTTTGTGTAGTTGAAAGTTACTGGTTTAAGCCTAACAACAGCAAGTTTTATTATGCCGTTTTGTTGTGTTTTTTGTTTGTATTTGCTATATTTTCAGTTTTCACTTTATAATGGTTATTATGATTTTAATGTGGGTTAATAATTATGAAAAAAGTATTTGCGTTCGATATGGGAAAAACTAGTATTGGGTATTGCATAAGAGAAGGGCTTAAAATACTCGAGTTGGGTTCATTAATAATTGATAAAGACCATGGCGAAATGGTGTCCAATAGAAACAGAAGACAAGTCCATAAAATCTTAGTTGCTCACAAAGCTAGAGAAAAATTTTTTAAAAAATTATGGCAATCTTGTGGTTTGCAACCATTAAAAATAGAAGACGAGCTATTCAAAAAAGAATTTGGAAAAAAGGGTGATAAAACCATATACAATTCAACTTTATTAAGAATTGCGTTATTGCAGAATGTAAAATTAGAAGAATGGCAAATATACAAAGCTTTGCACTCTGCAATTCAAAGGAGAGGCTATGACGTTAATCTGCCTTGGGCAAATGCGTATTCTGATGATGAAAAACAAAACGAAAAAAGAATGCTAAAATACATTGTTGATGGTAGTGATAATGTATTGATAATCAAAGATGAATACAAATACCCTTGCTATTATGATGCAAAAAGATTGGGTTTATGGGAAGAAGAATACCCTACAGAATTAAAAACGTATGTTCCACTAAATGATGCTGAAAAAGTTAGAACAACGGAATTAGTAGCGCCAAGGGAGCTTGTAGCAAAAGAGTTGCATCAACTATATATTAATGCAAAAGCACAAATACCAAAGTTAGACAAATATTCTGTAGATTATTTTTTGTATGGCGATGCTAAAGAACCATATGCAACCTACACAAATCTCACTTATGAAAAACATAGAGGTACTAACTGGGAGTGGGAGAATGGCGGAGTTTTGGGGCAAAAAGTTCCCAGATTTGATAATAGAATTATTGCAAAATGCAAATTATTGCCTAAACGAAATGTTTGTAAAGCAGAAACTTTGGAAAACGTATCTTTTGTACTATTAATGAAATTGAAAAATTTGCGTTTTACAAATTCTCTAGGTGAAAAATCGATGCTTTCTTCTTGTAAAATAAAGCAAATTTATGAAAATTGGCTAAAAAAGGCAACAAAGGAAGATGGCTCAATAAAGTTTGATACAACTATTACAAAACAAGAAATAGGAAAAGTTCTAGGAGAAAAAATATCAGAAAAAATTGACCCAATGAAAGCAAAAATTTCTGGTCGTTCCAGTTTTTGTCGTAGGGCTTGCAAAATAATGTGCAAAATTATATTAGAAGGAATTGAAAATCCTGCCACTATGGACATTACAGAATTTGTAGATAATATTGATACGAAAAATGGAATCACAGAAGAAGAAATACGGACAATGCTATCAAAAGTCGGCAATTGGGAGAATTTGTATATTCCAGACAATCGTTACGAAATTGCAGAAATTGCAAGTGATGATAGAGAAAAGGCAGATATCTTAATTGGCAATATAACAAACCCTATTGTAAGAAATAGATTACAAATATTTAGAGATAAAATTCTTGAGTTGAAACACAAACATGGTACACCAGATGAAGTCATTTTTGAATTTGTAAGAGATGATAATTCTTTATTTGGAGCTAAAAAAGTTCAAGAATACATAAATAAGATTAATAAAAATCAAAAAGAAAATGATAGAATCGCTGAAGAATTAAAAAAAGAAAATTGTTTTAGCGCAATAAATTTGGAGAAAATTAAACTTTTAAAAAAACAAGGTGGTGTATGTATCTATAGTGGTCAAAGAATTGGTGTGAACAATTTAGAAGAATGCGAAATTGATCATATTTACCCACGTTCAAAAGGTGGAAACGATGCACTTTCAAATAAGGTTTTATGCTATGCGACAGAAAATAAAAATAAAAAAGGACAAACTCCTTATGAGTGGCTGCATAA
>CAKURN010000260.1 GCA_934675695.1 uncultured Candidatus Melainabacteria bacterium
TTGCCCATTTTGTTCGCCAGCAAAATTTCACCTAATGCGTGATTGATTTTGTGAGCACCTGTGTGATTTAAGTCTTCTCTTTTTAAAAATATGTTATTTTTATATTTTTTTGACAAATTTTTTGCAAAATAGACAGGACTCGGTCTTCCAACGTAATTTTTTAACAAATAATTCAATTCGTCATTGAAGTCTTTGTCGTCTTTTAAAAACAAAAATGTTTTTTCTATTTTTTTAAATTCTTCTTTTAATTCTTCGTTTACGAATTGTCCGCCAAATTCGCCAAAAAATCCATTTTCATCCGGTAATATATTGTTCAATGTTTCCATTTTTTTCTCCTTTATTCAAAAATTTTGTTGCGATTGCGTTTTTGTTTTTTAAAATTTTAGAACCACGAGTGACTTTGCACAAGCTAACATTGAGCATATTTGCAATTTCACGTTGGGTTTTGTTTTGGGCTAATAATTTCAAAATACGCCATCGTTTTGATAAAGTAGAAATTTCCGTTTCGGTCAAAATTTCATTGAGAAATTTTTCAATTTCTTTTTCATTGTTTAAAGAATGTATTAATGTAGAAATCTCTTTCATTACTGAATTTTTGACCTTTATGTTACTATTGATAGAAACATTGTAAAATAGAATAATTTTTTTGTCAAATATTTTTAAAAAAAATAAAACCTGCAAAAATATCTTGCAGGTTTATCCGTATATTAAAAATTGTTTTTTATGCTTGGTCTTTTGTGATGATTTTGTCTATCAAGCCGTATTCAAGAGCTTCTTGTGGAGTCATGAAATTATCTCTTTCAGTGTCTTTTTTGATAGTTTCAAGTTTTTGTCCTGTATGTTCAGCAAGAAGTCCATTCAACATAGATTTCATTCTCAAAATTTCTTTTGCTTCGATTTCGATATCGGTTGCTTGTCCTTTTGCTCCGCCCAATGGTTGGTGAATCATAATTCTAGAATTTGGCAGTGCAAGACGTTTGCCTTTTGTGCCGCCTGACAACAAAAACGCACCCATAGAAGCCGCATCGCCTAAGCAAATAGTTGAAACGTCAGCTTTGATTAATTTCATTGTGTCATAAATCGCCATACCAGCGGTAATAACGCCACCTGGAGAATTTATGTACAACATGATATCTTTTTCCGGATTTTCCGAATCCAAAAGCAACAACTGTGCAACAACTGAATTTGCAACGTCATCATCAATTTCAGAACCCAAAAATATGATTCTTTCTCTCAACAATCTGGAAAAAATATCAAACGATCTTTCACCTCTGCTTGACGCTTCTATTACTGTTGGCACATAGTCTAAAATTTTGTATTCGTTTATACCATACATCGTTAAATTCCTCTTTAATATATCTATTATTATAATATAAATGAAAAATTTCGCTATATAAAATCGTTTATTTTATGGATAAAAAAAGCCTGCATTTTTGCAGGCTTTCGTGAGTGAAAAAAGTTTAAACTTTTAAAGACATTTTTTCAACAATTTCAATTAATGTTTTTGCAACAGTTTGTTGTTCTTCTTTTGTGATTTCAGCAAACATAGGCAAACTCAACACGAGAGTCGTGTCTTTTTCTGTGTTTGGAAGCATTCCTTCTTTGAAATTGTATTTTGCGTGAACTTTTTGCAAATGCAATGGAATAGGATAATAAATCATTGCACCAATTCCTGCTTCTGCTAACATTTTGTGAACTTCGTCACGATTTGGAACTTTTACTGTATATTGGTGATAAACACAATATGTTCCATCAAGTTCTTTTGGTGTTTGAATTAAATCGCATTTAGAGAACAATTCGTTGTAATATGCTGCATGTTCACGTCTTAGTTTGTTCCATTTGTCGATATATGGTAATTTTACTCTCAAAATTGCTGCTTGAATTTCGTCTAGACGAGAATTTACACCAATTTCGTCATGATGATAACGAACAGCACCACCATGGTTTCTAAGAGCCAAAACTCTATCTTTAATGTATTCAGAATTTGTTGTAAGCATTCCGCCATCGCCCATTGTACCTAGGTTTTTTGTAGGATAGAAGCTAAAACAGCCAACATCGCCTATTGTACCTACTTTTTTGCCTTTGTATTCAGCACCGATTGCTTGACAAGCGTCTTCTATAACGTACAAAT
>CAKURN010000261.1 GCA_934675695.1 uncultured Candidatus Melainabacteria bacterium
AATCAAAGCACACACTGCTGTCATTGTTTCTAGAACTGTATACAAAATTTTACCGACTTCTTGCCATTTTTCTTCTTTTGCAAGCGTCCAAGGGGCATTGTCTGTTACGTATTTGTTTAATGTGTCAACAAGTTCTACTATTTTTAGTGATGCTTCTTGAACTTCAAAATAGTCGAAATGATGTTTTACTTCTTTTATTGTGGTTTTTGCTTTTTCAAACAATTCTGAATTGAAAATAAATTCTTCTTTAATCTCGCCATCAAAATATTTAACAAGCATAGATAACGTACGATTTAACAAATTTCCCATAGAATTTGCAAGGTGGGCATTAACTTTTTCTTTAAAATCATCATCTGAATAATTGCCGTCTTTTCCAACAGGTGCTGCTGTTGCCATATAATAACGCAAAGAATCAGGTATATCTAAATTAAATGATTCAATTACGCTAGAGGGGCTAACGACGTTGCCTAGAGATTTTGACATTTTTGTTTCGTCTATTGTAATCCAACCATGGGCTAAAATATGTTTTGGTAAAGGTAATTCTAGTGCCATTAATATTGCAAGCCAATATATTGAATGGAATTTTAAACTGTCTTTTCCGATTACTTGTACATCAGCCGGCCAATATGTTTTGAATTTTTCTGATGGGTTTTCTGTATCATAACCTAGGGCTGTAATGTAGTTTGAAAGAGCATCTATCCAAACATAGATTACTTGACTATCATCATCAAGAACCGGTATACCCCAGTTTACGTTTGTTTTTGCACGAGAAACAGAAATATCTTCTATATTTTCCAGCTGGTTTAATACTTCGTTTGCTCTAAAACTCGGTACGATGAAATTTGGGTTTTCTTTTATGTGTTTAATTATTGCATCTTTGTATTTTGTTAATTTAAAGAAGTAATTTTCTTCAGAAACTACTTCCGGCTTTTTTTTGTGGTTTGGACAACAGCCATCTTCATCCAAATCTTTTTCTGACAAAAATGCTTCACAACCTGCACAATACAATCCTGTATAAGAATGTTTGTAGATGTCACCTTTTTCGACTAATTTTTTGAATATTTTTTGAACGGTTTTTTTGTGATTTTCATCTGTTGTTCTGATGAATTGTGAATAATTAATATCCAAAAGTTTCCATGCCTGTTGAAACTTTTTAGAATTTATATCGCAAAATTCTTTTTCAGATATTCCCATTTCAGCCGATGTTTTTTGAATTTTTATGCCATGTTCATCTGTTCCTGTAAGCATAAAAGCATTATTGCATCTTTGTGAAAAATGTCTAAAAATAACATCTGTTAATATTTTTTCATAAGCATGTCCTATGTGAGGAGCTCCATTTACGTAGTCGATTGCTGTTGTTGTATAAAATTTTTCCATATTTTTATATAATCCTTTTTGCCGAAAGAATTATACCACAAAATCACCCTATATTAAAAACCAATTTTTTTCTTTTCTGTTGGAATGTAGTCTTGTTCTTTAATTTTTTCAAAACCTGACGATTTTGTTGCTTGTTGAATATCATCTATAGACAACATTCTTTCATCTTGGCATGCGGTTTCTTTTGCATCAGACAGTATATTTAATATAGTTCTTGGGCTATAACCTCTTAGTGTTTTAGAAACCATTTTTAGAGCTTCAGAATTTTCTGATAGTTGTTTTGTCATTGAGTATTTTGAAAGATTGTTCTTTAGTAATTTTCCTATTTCTTCTTCGTTTGGAAGCCCTATATAATACGAAACGTTAGCTCTATTTTTTCCTGCTTCATCTAACAAATCAGGCATATTTGTTGCTCCAAAAACAATAACATTACTGTTTTTTAGTTCATTAATTTGCGTTAATATAGTATTTACTACTTTGTTGCTTTCTAAATCCCCGTTTGTACCACCACTTCTTTTCGACATCAAAGAATCCATTTCGTCCATAAACAAAATAATCGGTTTTTCAGAATCTTTTGCTTTTTGTTTGACATCTTCAAATACCGTTCCTATATTTTTTGCACTTTCGTTTATATAGCTTGAGCCGACTTTTGAAACATCAATCATATACATATCGCAGCCTGTTTCTTGTGCTATTGCTTGTGTTAACATTGTTTTTCCACAGCCCGGAGGTCCGTACAATAGTAC
>CAKURN010000262.1 GCA_934675695.1 uncultured Candidatus Melainabacteria bacterium
GCCAGCCTTACCTTTTATAAAACTCATAGCTTTATCCATATCTTTCGATGTGACTAATTTTCCATCTACTTTAACCAGATAGGTTTTTGCAACTTTTATTGACGGGTGTGTCAATTCAAACGCTAAATTGCCGTCGTTTGTTAAAATAATCAAACCTGTAGAATCTTTGTCTAATCTGCCGACCGGATTTAAGTGATGATATTCTTTTGGTATTATGTCGTAGATTGTTTTTCTATTCTTTTCATCTGATTTTGTTGTAATATAGCCTGCTGGTTTGTAGAATTTGTAGTATTCAAGTTTGTCTATACGAATGGTTTTATCGTCTATAGAAACTTTGTCTTTAGTTCTGATTTCAAAACCCAGCATAGTGACGATTTTGCCGTTTACTTTTACTCGTCCTTGTTCTATATATTCATCAGCTTTTCTTCTTGAACAAAAGCCACTTTGTGCAATATATTTGTTAATTCTCATAAAATGATTATAGCACAATGTTTTTTTTAACAAAAATAGCAATTTTTTTGATGAAAATGTTTTTATTAAAATAAGGGGTATCTATGAAAAAAAAATTAATCAAACTTTCTATCTTGTTTTTCAATTTTATTTATAAAAAACAAAATGAAAAAAAACAAAAACGCTTAAATTCATTAAACAAAAAACTTCTATCATGCAATATTTCCGGTGAAAAAAACTTTACAACATCAGGTGCTACTCTTGCAATTAAAGACAAAATAGAAAAAGAAAAGAAAGCTAATGCAGATAAAATAGAAAAAATTGTTCAAATGTACCTAAAAGAACCAAAAAAGCTGTTTGATTATATCAAAGGTGCAAAAACAAAGGTCTATGTTTTTAAAGGAGCTAAGAAGTTTTTATCTTTTATTAGTGAAGATGAGGGTTTTATTTTGCCTCAAAAAGGCATAAAAGCACTGTATTTGAATTTGTTTTTGAATAAAAAAATCTCATTTAATACAAAAGAAATGTTTGTTATGAGCAGCTACAACGTAAATATTTATGCATTTATTTATCAGTTTTACAATTGGTATTGTTTTAAAATGAATTTGAATGGCTATGACGAAGCTACACAAGAAAACTTTAAACATGTGTTTGAAATTTGTGAAACAACAAAAATCAATTCACTGTCTTATGAAGAAATTTTAGGTCTAAAATGTGCAATAAGGCGTGACATAGAAGCGATTGAGTTTGTGAAAAAAATGGCTGTTAAAAATTCAATGGCAAAAAAGAATTTAGAAAAAATAAAATTAGGAAAAAAAGTAAACATATAAAAAAGAGCCTAAAAATAGGCTCTTTTTTTAAGAAATAATAAAATTATTGAAAAAGTCCAAATTGAACTGTGATTATATTGTATATGCTAATTGTGCAAGCTGATACATAAACCAACAAAATCGCCCAACTAAGCATTTTTTGCATATCGCCAAAAACAATCAAGTTTTTCTTTTTTTTCATTGCTGCATATTCTTCAAATTCTTTGTGATATGGTTGTTCCGGCAATTTTGTTTCGATAAATTCTAGAACTTTTGCATATTTTACTTTTACTAGAGTTTGGTATGTATCAATACTCATAGTCCACATAATAGTAATTGCAATACCGATAACAGCCAATACTAATGTTGCGTGGAATTGAGGTGTTAAAATGTTTAATACATAAGCCAAAAGCAAAATTATTATATTGACTGTAAGATAAAACTTGTTGGTTGAAAATTGTCTATCGATAAATCTCTCTTTTGCGTCAGAATAAATTCTGTACTGCTCCAAAATTAAATACTTTTCGTCTTTAGATTCCATATTTTGCTCCTTTTTGACAAATTATACCACAACGAAAAGCATTGTGTTTAATTCAAAAGTTGTATTTTACAGGAAAAAAAATGGGGTACTAACCCCAATTCGCATACTAGCCGAAGCATTAACAACATACTAATAATACCTTTAACTTTAAAAAAAGAAAAGGTATTATTAAGAAATGTAATATTTTTGTAGGATAAAATTATAATAAATCCTGAATTTCTTTTTTGTATTCTTCAGGAGCTACAATGACTGTTGTTTTTTTAGTGTTTAAGATTTTTGATGCAATAAATAAAATATCTTTTTTTGAAACATTAT
>CAKURN010000263.1 GCA_934675695.1 uncultured Candidatus Melainabacteria bacterium
ATATACAGCATCCCATGACCCCATATCACTCCAATCAGAGAGCATTTCGACCATTGCAATGTTTTTTGCATGTTCTAAAACCGCATAATCTATAGAAATGTTAGGATATTGATTAAAACGCATATATTCGATATCGTCTTGAACTTTGAAATTGAAGTTCATAGTGTTTTCATATATTTCAGGAGCGTTTTCTTTTAATGCTTCCATCAAAACAGAAGCTCTAAAAACAAAAATACCACTATTCCAATAATATGAACCACTGTTGAAATATTCGAGTGTTGTTTGTTGATTTGGTTTTTCTTTAAATTGTTCAACTTTGTAACCGTTTTCGATTTTTTCACCAACTTTAATATAACCAAAGCCTATACTTGCTTTTTGGGGCTTAACGCCGATTGTTACAAAATAGTTTTCTTTTGCTAACTTTTCAGCTTGTTTTATTGTTTGTCTAAATTTTTCTGAATCTTTTATTAAATGGTCTGATGGAACAACAAGCACAATATCATCTGAACCAAAATCAAGCAAATATTTTGTTGCAATTGCAATAGCAGGAGCTGTATTTTTTGCAATCGGTTCAGCTAGGACTCTTACATCTTTATTGTATTCAGAAAGCTGCATTCTAACAGAACCTATGTGTTTTGAGTTTGTAACTGCAAGGATGTTGTCTATATCCATTATGCCCATTAAGCGTTCGTAGGTTTTTTCTAAAAGACTTTTATCAGAATTTAATTTTAAAAGTTGTTTAGGGTATAAATCACGTGACAAAGGCCACAACCTAGAACCTGAACCGCCAGCCAAAATTATTCCATGCATACATCAACTCCTAAAATGCTATCTTGATAATTATAGCACAAATAAAAGCATGGTATGAAAAATTATTCTTTTGACAACAAATATTCTTTTAGAGAATTTTCCCAAGCGGGAAGTTTATTTTCACTATCTAAAACACAATAATGAGGACGTCTTGCAGGACGTGGAAAATCAGACTTGTCTATTGCGTTAACTTCTACATTTCTTTTTTTAAGTTCAAAGATTTTCTTTGTAAAATCTGCCCAAGAAGCACTACCCGAAGAAGTAACATGATAAATTCCATAAGGTTTTTTGTCTTTTATAATTTCTATTATTTTTTTAGATAAATCTTCACAAGAAGTAGGACAGCCAATCTGATCGTTTACGACAGATATTTCTTTTCTGAAATTAGAAAAAGTAAGCATAGCATCTACATATCCACCTGTACCGTATAACCAAGATGTTCTTAAAATGTAGTATTTTTTTGTTGCTTTTATTATTTCTTTTTCACCTAGTAATTTTGATTTTCCATAGACATTGATTGGATTTGTCGTATCTGTTGTTTTATATGGAGTAGAAGAAGTTCCATCAAACACATTATCGGTACTTACGTACAATATAGGAATATTGTGTTTTTTTGCCATAGAGGCAATGTTTCTTGTACCGATTTGGTTAACATTGTATGCTAGTTGAGGATTGTCTTCTGCTAAATCTATGTTTGTATATCCAGCTAAATGAATGATAAAATCAAGGCTGATTTTATTCATTATTTCTTTAACCATTTTTGTATTAGTTACATCGAAAATCTTTGAATTACATGCCCAATACTGAAAACCTTCTTGCTCTAACATAGGGCATAGTGTTTTTCCCAACAAACCGCTTGCACCGGTAACTAATATTCTCATTTATAATTTTATCCTTTAATATAATACAAATTTTTAGGGAATTTTACCATATTTATTACTTTATATATCACTTAATTATGCTAAAATCAATAATATGAACAAAACAACTTCTAAAATCTTAATAATTTTCTTTTTTATTGTTGCAATTTCTGCTCTAATTTTCAAAAAAGATTATGGCTACGACAAAGAAATAATCACAGAAACCGAACCTATAGTTGAAGTTTCAAAATTAAAAGTTCATCCGACTATGCCAAAAAATAAAACAATGAACGGTATAGATTATCTACAATCAGAACTTCCTATTGGAAAATTCGGCGGAAATCTCGTATCAACCATTATAGGAGAAGTAAAAACTTTTAATCCTTATAATGCATCTGATGCCACAAGTGCAGAATTATCTGAATTAATGTAT
>CAKURN010000264.1 GCA_934675695.1 uncultured Candidatus Melainabacteria bacterium
GATTTAGAAGAACTAAAAAAAGTATATTCAAAATTTGGAAAATTTTTTTCTTCTAAAATTTTAAGAAGTTCTCTACCATAGTAATCATCGCCATAAACACCGATTGCACTAGCTTTTCCTCTATTTAAGCGAGATACGTTATGAGCAGCATTTGATGCTGCACCTAGGATTTTTTTTGTTTCATAATGTTCTAAAATAAGTACAGGAGCTTCTCTAGAAATTCTTTCTGTGTTTCCATATACCATTTCATCTAGTGCAAAATCCCCGATAATAAGGAGTTTTGGCTGTGTTAGTTTGTCTATATATTTTTTAATTTCTTGTTTGTTCATAATATTACTCTTTTTATTCTATCATAAAAAATTATTTAGCTTGCCTTATTTTTTCTTGTATATCTTCCAGTATTTTTCTATTGATAGATAAAATATCGCTTAGAATCATTATATTTGCAAGTATAAAAGACACTACTAAAGTAATAGAACACAATATTAATGACTGAATATGTCCTATGCCTTGGTGATTGTAAAAATAAAACAAATACCTAAAACCCAAAAATATTCCAACTAAAAAGAAAAATAATGAAATAGAACCGAAAAATTTTACCGGACTATAAATAACAAAAAATCTCAAAAGGTTTATTGCTTGTTTAAAAATGTAGTGTAGATTGTTTTTTACTAATTTTGATTTTCTGTTTATTTGCAGGTTGGTTTCAATATCTATGTTTTTTATTACTAAATTTTTCGTTTTTGCTTGAATTATGTTTTCTATTGTATATGTGTAGTTGTTAAAAATATTTGTTTTTAAAATTGCTTTTTTATTGTATGCACGAAAACCGCTCGTTGCGTCTTTTATTTCTACATTAGAAATAATTTTTACAATGAATGTGCCTACTTTTTGTAATATTTTTTTTGTAAAAGAAAAAGTTTTTATTTTATCAATAGGTCTTGTCCCGATTGTGATATCGGCTTCGTCTTTTATTATCGGTAAAATCAATTTTTCAATATCTTGTGCTTTATATTGGTTGTCACCATCGAAATTAACCACTATATCGGCATTGTTTTTTATTGCAAATTCAAATCCTTGTTTAAAAATTTCAGCCAAACCAATATGTTTTGTTTTAATGCATTGAACATCAAAACTTTTTATGATTTTTTCAGAATTGTCTGTGCTGCCATCATTTAAGACCAGAATAACAATTTCATCTATTCCATCAATTTTTTTTGGAATTGAATTTATTACATCAAAAATATTGTCTTCTTCGTTGTAGCAAGGTATTTGCACTACTAATTTCATAAAACTGATTATACAAAAAACGAATCAAATAAACAAATTTGTTAAACTTCTACACCAAATGTATGAGATTTTAAAACAATTGTTAAAGAAATTTCTTTTTGGGTACGACTATAAAAATGTCAAAAGAAAATAAAAAAGATTTAATAAAAACACACCATATAACTTTATTGTCATCCTTATTAGAGTCTATTGTACTAAAAAATACAATAGCTTTTTTTTATCTAAAATTAAGTAAAAAAAGTGGACGCTTAAAATCTTAACCCGTCCACTTTTTTGTAACTTTTAAACCCCTTTTTTAGTCCAGTAGTGCCTCTAAAATTGATGCATTTTTTGTTGCCATCGAATTTTCACGCAATTTTGATCGATTGATGTAAGTTCTAAGAGCTTCTCTGATTAATTCACTTCTTGTTCTGTTTTCTCCCTCTGCTACAGAATCGATTTGTGTTAAAAATTTTTCGGGCATTGAAATTAAAACTCTTGCCATTATCTTTTCTCCTATTGATATGTTGTTTATTTTATTGCGTTCACATATATAAAAAGTATATTTCTGATATAAAATTGCTATTTATTTTATTTTCTTTACAAAACTTTACAAAAATATTCGATTTACAAATTAAAAAAAATGTGGAATAATACTAATAACGAATCTGAAATAGTATGAAGAACTTAAATAACAACAAAATCACTATGGTCAAAATCCTAATATATATATATATAGGTTCCTTTCACATAGCTTAAAAAATACACATCACATGTGTCAAAATTTCTTTCGCCCCTTC
>CAKURN010000265.1 GCA_934675695.1 uncultured Candidatus Melainabacteria bacterium
GTGCATCAACTATCTCAAAAGCACCTGTTTTTTGTCCTTCTATTCTATAAGGGTTTACTGAATTTACAAGAGTAATTGGATATTTTGCACTGATTTCACGTACTCTATCTAGTGCTTCATCGAAATTGCCTTTTATTGCTATAACTTTTGCCCCGTACATCATTGCTTGTGATAATTTTCCCATAGCAATATGTCCATCAGGGATTAATACGTAACATTTTATTTTGGCACGAGCAGCGTATGCTGCTGCAGAAGCAGAGGTATTTCCCGTAGAAGCACAAATAATTGCATTTGAACCTTCTTCAACAGCTTTTGTCACTGCCATTGTCATGCCTCTATCTTTAAAACTTCCTGTAGGATTTAGTCCTTCGTATTTTAAATAGATATTACAATCAATACCTATTGCTTTTGCCAAATTTTTTGTTTTGATTAGTGGTGTATTACCTTCGCAAAGTGAAACAATGGGAGTGGTTTCGTTGACAGGCAAATATTTTCTATATTTTTCAATTAATCCGCTATACATAATTACATTACCCTTATTTTGTTTACTATTCTGATGTCTCCTGTTTTTTCAAGAGAATCAATCATATTGTTGATATTTTCTTCTTTTGAAACTTCTGTTAAAACAAGAATTGTAGCACTACCGTCACTATTTATGCCTTTTTGAACAACAGAAGCCAAGTTGATTTTGTATTTTTCACATGCACAACCTATTCTTCCGATTATGCCTAGTTGGTTTTTGGTTTCAATTCTTAGATAATAACAATTTGTTGTATCTTTAATGTCTGTTTGGATAGCATATTGTTTGTGATGACAAACCGTCATAGGAAGAATGTTTTCTTTTTCGTAATTGAATTCTGATTTTATTGACAAAATATCACCAACAACAGAAGAAGCTGTTGGAAATTCTCCCGCTCCGGGGCCTACAAACATTACTTTATCTACAGGAAAACCGTCTAATAAAACCGCATTTGTTGCGTTTTTTATTTCTGATATAGCGTTTTCTTTTTTAACTAACATCGGATGAACTCTAATATCAAGCTCGTCACAATTTTCGGTTTTCTTTGCTTGAGCGATGAGTTTTATTTTGTAGCCTAATTCGTTTGCTATTTGGATATCAAGCGAAGAAATTTTTGTTATTCCTTCGTGATAAATTTTGTTTACATCGATTCTTTTGTTAAATACAATATTTGCCAAAATTGCTATTTTAAACATAGCATCAAAACCTTCAACATCGTTTGTTGGATCAGTTTCTGCGAAGCCTAACTCTTGAGCTTTTTTGAGGCATTCTTCGTACGACAAATTTTCTTCTTCCATTTTTGTTAAAATGTAGTTTGTTGTTCCGTTTAAAATACCTGCAACGGAATTAAAGTCGTTTGCTTTTAAACTTTGTTTAATTGGCATAATGATTGGGATTCCGCCTGCGACAGCTGCTTCATATAATAAAGCTACATTGTTTTCTCTAGCGTAATCACAAATCTCTGCTCCAAATTTTGCCAAAAGTTCTTTGTTTGCAGTGACTATGTGTTTACCGTTTTTCATTGCAGTAATAAGAGTATCTTTGATTTCTAGTCCGCCTGCAACTTCTACAATTACATCAATGTTTGAATCTAGTGCCAATTCCATTGGGTTGTTTGTTAGAGAATTGACTTCTACATTTCTTTTTTTGTTTAAGTTTTTAACGCAAACTTTTACGATTTCTATGTCGTTGTATTTAGAAAGTACTTTGACAACTCCTGAGCCTACTGTTCCTAGACCGATTAATCCGATTTTTAATTTATTATTTTCCATAAAAAAATAATAGCATAAACTTTTGTTTGTTGTACTATAAATTTATAAAATATATAAAAAGAGGAAAAAAAGATGAGTGAATTACTAAATAAAGGATTTGACGAAGTCAGAGTCAGAATTGCACCTTCTCCTTCAGGAAATTTGCACATAGGTACAGCAAGAACTGCCCTTTTTAATTATCTTTTTGCAAAAAAAGTCGGCGGAAAATATGTTTTAAGAATTGAAGATACAGATTTAGAC
>CAKURN010000266.1 GCA_934675695.1 uncultured Candidatus Melainabacteria bacterium
CACCTATTACGACTGTTCCTGTTCTTTCATTTATTATTACTTTTGCTTTTGAAGAAACCGCCCCTACTATTTGATTTTCTATCATAGACAAAAACAAAACCCTATCATCTCTGTATCTGGTTGGGATTTGGACTTGCACAGCACCACCGTCAACAGCTTTTGCAGGAGCAATTCTGGTTGAAATTGTTTTTGCAATTCTAGAAGCCATTGTATAATCGGCTTTGTCTAATATTAAGGTTAGGGTTGTTTCTTCGCCTATTGTTGTTAAAATATCTCTTTCAACGATACCGCCATTAGGGACTCTGCCTGTTGTTGTGACTGTTTTTGATGCACCTCCGGTTGAAGCTTTTAAACCGCCTACACTAACAGGTCCTTGTGCAACAGCAACGATTTCACCATTTGGAGCACGAAGTTGTGTCTGAACCAAAACCCCACCCGATAGGCTCTTTGCATCTGCCATTGCAGAAACAGTGACATCGATTTTATCACCTTCTTTTGCAAAAGGTGGTATAGTTGCCGTTACAATAACAGCTGCAGAAGTACCTTTTTGGATGTAGTTTGATTGGTCAATTACAGTACCCAAATTCAAAAGCATTTGTTGGCTGGTCATTTGAGTATGACGAGAATTGTCACCTGTATTTGCCAAACCCACAACAAGCCCATAGCCTACAACTTGGTTTTCTCTGATACCTTTAACGTGAGTAATGTCTTTTATTCTCAGAACTTGTTCAGAAATTGCTTTGACTTCCAAAACCGGAAACAAAAGCAACATAGATATTAAAAACATTGAGAATTTTTTCATTTTGTCTTCCTTAATTTTTATTAGAAAATTGTTCTTATAACTTTGTTTACGACACCTTCGTTTTGACCACGAGAAACAGTACCGTTTCCGCTCATTGCGAATTGAAGATTTGCTACTTGGGTTGAAGATATTTCTCCGGACTGATTTATCCATCTAGGATCAACTATGCCTGAAATTATTATATCTACTCTTTCGTTCTGTTGAATTAGGGTTTTTTTGCCTTGTACAAGAAGGTTTCCGTTCGGCAAAACCTGTACAACTTGGGCTGCAATTGTATCTACCATTGAGATTGTTCTTTGTTGGTTAGTAGAATTTGCAACATCTAATGTACCATCGTTTGCACCATCAAGAGCAGAAGCGAAGTCTTTTTTTGATAAAACATTAAAAAATCTTGTTGCGTTTTTTGCAAAAGAGTTTGTTTTTGCAGTAGTAAAAGAACCGTTATCGCCCATTGTCGGGGTTTCTGTAATAATTATAGAAACAACATCTCCAACAGTCCTTGCTCTAACAGAAGAATAAAGTGCTTTTGGTTCTATTACGGAACTTTGTGTCGCATTGAGGCTAAATAAGCTCTCAGCCCTTGCCCCCATTATGGTTGAAACAAATATTATAGTTAAGATTGTTTTTTTAATCATATTTTAACCACCACTTCGTTTGATGAATTTACTTTTGCACTGTAGATTTTGTTGTATTTGTCCGAACGAACCAAAATCGTATCTCCGATATTTCCGTCTTTTAAGGCTCTACCTTGGAGTTTGATTTTTATTCCTTTTGATAAAAACACGATATCTACGATAGAATTTTTAGCTATTTCAGCTTTTGGTTTTATATATTCTGCAAGAATAACACTTCCTTTTTGATAATTTCTTTTTGCAATTAAATTGTTTTCATAATTTAAAAAAACTTTGTCATAGTTTCTTAATATATCGGCTTTTTGGAGTTTTGTATTTTTGGGAGTTATTTCTTTGTTGAATGGAATATTTTCACTCGCTACCAAAACTTCTCTCAAGACTGATGTTTGAACATTTACATTAAAAATTTTTACAACGGTATTGTCTGGATTTTTTATTGTTACACGTCTATAAGTGCTTGGTTGCAAGATACTTATTTGCATAATTTCTATTTTTGGTTTTGAAGTTTGAATTTGTATAGAATTGAATGGGATATTTGAAACAGAAATCTTAATCTCTGCATCGTTTGGTTTTAAATTTAGTTTT
>CAKURN010000267.1 GCA_934675695.1 uncultured Candidatus Melainabacteria bacterium
TTTTAAACTTCATTATGTTTTCATCAGGTTTAGAATTTATTGCAACAGGGATAATGATAGAAGTGATTATTCCAATTACAGTCAATGTTATCATAACTTCTGCTAAAGTGAATGCTTTTTTCATATTTTTAAGTTTCCAAATTTGTCTATTTAGTTTACTTTAGATAAAATATTATGAAGTAAACATCATATAGCATGAACTTTAATTCATAGAATTAATTTTGTCAAGCAGTCATGATATTTCTATGGAATTTGATTTGAAAAAATTTGGAAAATTAATAAAAATCGAAAGAATAAAAAATGATTTTTCTCAAGAAGAATTAGCAGACAAAGTCGGCGTTTCCACTAGAACCATATCTTTAATAGAATCGGGGCTTCAGCAGCCAAAATTTTTTCTTGTCGTTAAAATTTCAAAAATTTTAAATTTCGATATCAATATTTTAATATAGTCTATTTATAGGCTTTTTGTGGATTGAATTTGCTATATACTTTTTTATTATGAAAAGAAACAAAATAATACTATTGTTGTGTTTGTCGTTTTTTATCCAAAATGCAAACGCAAGAGAAAACATAAAAGAACTCTTTAAAAACAATCAAGCAATAATTTACACAATAAACATAAGAAATTTTGGCTCGACAGATAAAGATAATGACGGCATAATAAACCCCAAAAAGGGAGATATAAGGGGAAGTTTTTTAAATGCAAAAGAAAATTTAAAAAAGCTTTCTGATGATGGAATAAACACGATTTATGTTCTTCCGATTACGCCGGTTGGAAAATACAAGGCTCTAGGAACAGCAGGCTCTTTGTATGCAATGGATAGCTTTAATACGATTAATCCTCAAATAGATGATACAAATCCAATGAATGCAAAAGACGAAGCGAAATTGTTTACAAAAAAAGCTCACGAACTTAATATGAATGTGATTTTGGATTTACCTTCTTGTGGTTCGTATGATTTGAGCCTAAAAAAGCCGGATTGGTTTATGTTTGATGAAAACGGTGAATCGCTCACTCCTGCAGACTGGACTGATGTAAGACTTTTTAAAATTTATAACGAAGACAAAACTCTAAACGAAGAAGTCTTAAACAATTTCAAATCTTTTGTCGATATGGCACTTGAACTGGGTTTTGATGGAATAAGAGCAGATGTTGCAGCTATAAAACCTTATGAATTTTGGAAAAATATCATTGATTATGCAAAAAGCAAAGACCCAAACTTCTATTTTTTGGCAGAAGCAAATCCTGAATGGGGCAATCCTGCAAACAATGGTGTAAAAAATTACGCAACAATCGACTCATTATTAAAAGCCGGTTTTGATAGTTATTATGGGTCTTTTAGTGATTTTAAAAACATAAAAACAAAAAAAGAATTTGATAAAAAAATAACAACAAACCTAAAAATTCTACAAAAACACAAAAACAAATCCATTATAGGAGCGTTTGCAACCCATGACCAGCAAGCACCGATTTTGAGAGGCAAAAACTACTGGAATATGATTTTGTGGTTGAATGTGACTTTGCCTTTAAATTCATACTTTTTAGACGGGTTTTCTGTAGGTGACGATTTTACTTATGATTATGAAAATGAAAAAGCCAAAAACAGCCTGACTGATGATGAATTTTATTATGTTCATTCCGGCATGATAGATATTTTCAATATGACAGCTAGTGTTAGAAAACTCCACCCTGAATTTGAACAAGAATACAAAAAAGCAATTTCATTTAAAAACAATAACAAAGAGTTTTTTAAATATGCAAAATACAAAACCCTAAAAACCGGCAACGAACGTGTTTTTGCTTATTCTATGACATATTTAAACAAAAAAATAATCGTTGTTGCTTCTCTTGATGAAGACAATATTCAAAAAACTTCGCTAGATGAAAATTACTTGAACAAAAATCATACTTTTGAAATATTGAATAACGGAACTTCTTTAAAAATTGAAAAAGACAAAATGAATATTACGCTGGAACCATTGGAATTAGCGGTATATTCTAT
>CAKURN010000268.1 GCA_934675695.1 uncultured Candidatus Melainabacteria bacterium
TTCTTGTACACCATTATAAACAGCCCCCGGATCAAATATTCCATTAGCATCAGCTCCACCATGACCTGCGTTAACCATAATAGTATAGCCACTTAATACGCCATCATCTACAGGGCTTTCAAAGTATTGGTTATTCGAGCCATTAGGGTCTAAAGTAATAGTTGCACTTTCTTTATCTTGAGTATTAAGTACCATTTCTTTAAAAGAATTGAATTTGTCACCTATATTTTCCATTGTAGTTTTTATTTTTTGAAAAACAGGTGGAATTTCTTGTTGAGATTGAAAATTTTCTCCATTGATTTTTTCAGAGTCGTTATTGAATATTGAATCGGGTTCTTGATTAGTAGATAATTTTTCACTGGCTGCTGCATTTTTGTAATTCATTGAAGCTTGCATTTTACAAGCATAATTGTCATTTGATATCATAAATTTACTTCTCCTCGTATATTCATATAAAGTATTTTTGAGAAGAAAAATTGCCTATTTTTTTATTTTTCGTAACAATTTACAATATCTAAAACAAAATCGTGACAGGTTTTGTTATCAGAAGATACTATTTTTCCACCACCTCTGGAATTGTGACCACCAACAGAAAATCCATTGTATTTTTCATTCAATAAAGAAAAAGCACAATCGTAGAATTTGTCTAAATTGTCTTTTTTAGAATGAATACTCAATCTATAAACATCATTTGCACTATAAAAAGCAACAACAGCATCTATATTATTAAAGTCTTCGTCTGATAAAATATTTTGTCTAAAACGGTTTAGAATTGTGCTTGTTCTAGAATTGTCACCACCTAAATGTTGCCAAGTTTCGTCATCTGGTTTTATTTCTACATAAGCAAGTTTTTTATTTGGTGATAGTTGAACTTTTTTAAATAATGAATCGTAAAAATCTTCTTCATCAGGGGTAAGATTTGCAAGAATATCTATCTCATGAGCGATTTTTTGTTTGTTTTTGTTCGATACTTTCTTTTCAATATTTTGATAAACTTCGTAAGCGTTTTTATCTTCTTTTAGCTGTTTTTTAGCTTTTATTGTGCCATTTTTACCATCACAATCAATAATACCTTTTTTCACACAATCACTAGCAAAACCGGACAATATATCGTAGGCTCTATTTTCATCAATTTCTTCACCTAATGATTCAAAAAGTCTATAAATGACAGATGTCGCCGATTTTGCAGATGAATCAATATAGTGCATTGAAGTTTTTTTAGGAAAAGAATCATCTAAAATTGAAGAATCTAATTCCACTACATCATCGCCGAACATATTTTGTTTTTTGTGGTGATCAATACAAACGACTTTGTCTGCATTTTTAATCATTTGTTTAACATTATTTGAAACTCTATCATATTGACTAAAATCAACACACAAAGCAGTTTTTGACTTTTCATCAGGTTTTATAGTGTTTGCTTGAACAATATTGCAATTTTCATTTCTTAGTTTCAAAGTATCAAGGTCTTGAGAAAGAATTATTCTAGAATTTATTCCTTTTTGGTTTAAATATTCCCACATCAAAAGAGCTGAATTTGCAGCGTCTTTGTCTGTTGCTTCGTGACAAACAATATCAACAGAAGAAGAATTTAATAATGTATCTGATAAATATTTTGCTTCTTGTTTTGAGATTTTGTTTGCTTGAAATGTTGTTAATGCATTGTTTATTTTCATTGTTTTTCCTTTTTTAAAAAAAGTTGTTTTAAAACAATAGGCACAATAAAGTGCCTATTTTTAAATTATTTTATTTTTTGTATTTTAAATATTTGATAATTTTCATATTTAGTCTTTCTTGTATTCAACTTCAAAACCAAACAGAGAAGAAACTGATTTGTCATCATGGATTCTTGAAATTGCTTCACCTAAAAGAGGGGCAACGCTCACTTGTTTGATTTTTTCAGGAATAACAGTGTCTTTTAGAGGTATTGTGTTAGTAACAACTACTTCTTTAATTGGTGCATTTTCTAATC
>CAKURN010000269.1 GCA_934675695.1 uncultured Candidatus Melainabacteria bacterium
GGTACTATCGGTATAGGTTCTATCGCAGGTGTTGCAATTTCTATCTCAATCGGAGGTCCTGGAGCTGCATTTTGGATTTTTATAGGTGCATTTTTAGGAATGAGCATAAAATTTGTAGAAGCAACTCTCGCTGTAAAATACAGACGTTTTAACGAAGACGGTTCTGTATCCGGTGGCCCTATGCACTATATTGCTCATGGTTTAACAAGAAGAAAAATGCGTTGGCTTGGACAACCACTGTCTGTGATTTTTGCACTTCTTTGTATCGGAGGCGGCATTACGGGCGGAAATATGATACAAATCAACCAATCTGCACACCAATTTGTATTTATTACAGGTGGAGAACACAGTTTTCTTTTTGGTTCAACTTGGATTTTTGGATTAGTCGTTGCGGTATTAGTCGGACTTGTTACTGTTGGCGGTATTAAAAGTATCGCAAAAATAACAACAATTTTAGTACCTACAATGTGCCTTATGTATATTGTTTCAGGTTTGATTGTAATTTTAGCTAACATTATGAATATACCATCAGCTTTGTGGTTAATAGTAAGAGAAGCTTTTCACCCAACAGCAGTTGCAGGTGGTGTTTTAGGTACAATAATAATAGGTTTAAGACGTTCTGTTCAATCAAATGAAGCAGGAACAGGGGCGGCTGCTATTGTATATGCAACAGCCCAAACAAAAGAACCGGTTTCACAAGGTTTTGTTGCTTTACTGGAAACATTTTTAACAGGGGTATTATGCTTGTTTACTTCTTTTGCAATTATTTTCTCAGGAGCTTGTACTCACGCAGCAAAAGAAATTTCAGGTATAGAACTGGCTTCTAATGCTTTTCAATCTGTAATTCCATTTTTCCCTGTTATACTATCAATTATTGCGATTTTGTTCGCATTGTCTACTTTGATTTCTTGGGCATATTACGGACAAAAAGCATGGACATTCTTGTTTGGTGAAGGCAGAAAACGTGCATTAACATTCAATTTAATATATTGTATTTTTATTGTTGTAGGGTCTGTTATGAATGTAAAATCAGTAATTAATATCACAGATGCTATGATGATGGCGATGTGCGTACCAAACATAATCGTATTATATATTTTGTGTCCTGAAATCAAAAGGGATTTGATAGATTACTGTTCAAGATTAAAATTTACAAAAGTCTACGGAAATCAAGAAGAAAAAAGAGCTTAAAAAAAGCTCTTTTTTTCTATTTGTGTTAAAATCAGTAAAGTATGAGAATTTTTAAGGAAAAATTATGTTAAAAGTAGGAATAGTAGGACTCCCCAATGTTGGAAAATCAACGTTATTTAATGCACTAACAAGTGCAAAAAATGCACAAAGTGCAAATTACCCGTTTTGTACAATTGAACCCAATGTCGGAGTTGTAAATGTTCCTGATGAAAGACTATACAAATTAAAAGAGCTTGTTCATACTCAAACAGTAATTCCAACTGCAATTGAATTTGTTGACATTGCAGGACTTGTAAAAGGTGCTTCTAAAGGAGAAGGGCTTGGAAATCAATTTTTGCACAACATTAGAGAATGTGATGCTATAGTCCAAGTTGTAAGATGTTTTGATGATGTAAATACAATCCACGTCAACGGAAAAATAGACCCGATTGATGATATCGAAACAATAAACACAGAACTTGCACTTGCCGATATGGCAACATTAGACAATATTTCAAAACGTATTGCAAAACAAGTAAAATCAGGCGACAAAGAAGCAAAAATTCAAGATAGCGTAATTCAAAAATGTATGCCATTTTTAGAAAAAGGCCAATTTATTGATTCTTCAGATTTTACAGAAGACGAAAAGAAAGCACTTCATTTTTGCCATTTGTTGATGTCAAAACCTGTTATTTATTGTGCAAATGTGTCAGAAACAGATTTGAAAGATGGAAATGACTATACAAAAAAAGTAGTCGATTACGCCGGCAAACACGCTCAAGTTGTTCTTATT
>CAKURN010000270.1 GCA_934675695.1 uncultured Candidatus Melainabacteria bacterium
ATAAAGGTGGATATGATCCTGTTCCTGATGAATTTAAGTGGTAAACAACAAAAAAAATCGAGCGAAAAGCCCGATTTGAAATCTATTTAATTTGATTTAAAATTTATTTAATTAATCTCCCCACCACATAACTTGGCAAGCATAATCTGAGGAGTCAAGTATCGCTTGGTATTTCGAGTATTGAATATCGTTTATATCTTCTTCTTTTTGTTGTTTTGTTTTGTCCGGGTGTAGTGCTTTTGCAATTATTGAAATACCTGCTGCAACAGCTGCACCAACTGCACCGTATTTCAAGATTGAACGGCTATTTGCACGTGCAACGGCAGAAGCAGATGATACGAATGTATCAACGTTTTCTTTGTTTAAAAGTGATGACATTTCTTTTTCTGTTGGTAGAATATATCTCGCACCTGCACCAACAGCCGCACCTACACCTGCCATAAGTGCTGTATTTGGTTTTCTTTTTGGAGTTTGATTTACGTTAATTGTTAAATCTGCCATAATAATCACACTTTCTACACAAGATAATCATGCTAAATACCTATAAATAGGACATTAACACTAACTAATTTACTATTTGCTATTTTTGATTTGGTCAAAAAAAAATCAAATCACCTAGATTTTGAATTTGAGTTCTCTCGATTTCTCAAATTTTTATTATTGTATCACATAAAAATTTCTCTGTCAACACTTTTTTTAAAAAAAATGTAACAGAAAATTAAAATCATATATATTCTTTAAATCTAAGCAAGCAAAACTTCAAATGAAAAAAACTTTAATAATATAAATCACACACAATTTAGATAGAGGAATATTATGAGTATATCAGGATATTTGAGGTCTGAACTCGGAGGGTGTGTAAAATTTGAACCTAGTATGTTACCAGATTCGATATTAGACCAAAGTATAACAAAAGAAACGCCCCCAAGTGAAAACAAAACAAAAACTTTTGTACTAAAATCAAACCCTAATACATCTATTAATAATGAAAACCAAAGTCCAAATTCAATTATGGAAGAAAATTTGAAACAAAAAGTAAATTCTACTGATACAAAGACTTCTGCCTTAGACAGGCTTTATTCTTTTGCAGGTGCTTTTGGAATGAAGATGGACGAAATGCTTTCGATGTTTGGTTTTAGTGATACAAAAAACAAAGATAAAGAAACAAAAACGAATAAAAGTCCAAATTTAATTGCAAAAATACCAAAACAAAAAACCAAAAATAACCAAATTCAAAATAAAGAAGAAGTGAAAAATTCTCCTCCTCAAAATCCGTTTTTAAATACAGAAACGGCATAAACAAAAAATATTAATATATTTTAATTTGTCCAAAATATAAAAAAATAATTTTATTTTTTTAAAAAAACTATTGAAATTTCACTTTAAAGGAATACAATTTTTTTGGATAAAATCCATTGCAATTTAAGACGTTAACAGCAAAAGTTCGAGTGAATTTGTTCACTTGTTTTGTAGTGGAAAATATATTAATTTTTTAAGGAGAAAATAAAAATGTCAAATCAAGTATCAGACAACAAAGACTGTGTCGCTCCAAACGAAGTTGCCCATGGCTTTTCTGAAAAAGTTATGCCAACAAAAGCAGCATACAGAAAATCAAAAATGTTCGTTTTGGCAATAGCAGCAGGTGCGTTTATTGCTTTTGGTGCACAAGTTTGTTTGTCTGTTTCTACAGGAACAGCTGCAGCATTAGGCTGGGGCGTTAGCAAATTTATCGGTGCTATGGTGTTCGCAACAGGCTTGATTACTGTTGTATTAACAGGTGCTGAATTGTTCACAGGTAATGTTATGATGATGTTTTCAGTTATTGAAAAGAAAATTACTTGGGCAAAATTATTAAGAAGCTGGTCAATCGTTTATGTCGGCAACTTTGTTGGTTCTATGTTGATTGCAGGACTTGTTTATGCAGGTGCTTGTTATCAAAACGCTGACTACGGTCTAGGTGTT
>CAKURN010000271.1 GCA_934675695.1 uncultured Candidatus Melainabacteria bacterium
ATGTGAAGAACAACCGTTTAGCTATCCTTGCTGAACTTGTTAATAAAGCAAAAACAGTAGCTGCTTTCAATCTTCTCAATACAAAATAAAAATAAATTGGAGGTCCAATATGACACCAGAAAAAATCGCTCGTATTAATGAACTCGCTAAAAAGAAAAAAACAGAAGGCTTGACTGCAGAAGAAAAAGTAGAACAAGCTAGACAAGAATTATCAACAGAAATTAAGCAAGTTTTTTTAAATTATTCTGAGTTTATTTCTAAGGATTTATTTGAGTGTCAAGCAAAGGTTGATAATAACGGAAAAATAATTTGTAAGGTTCAACTTGATTATGAAGTGAAACTTGAAAATTACGAAGAATTCTTAAGTTTCTTTCATTTCGACCAAGATTAGAAAAGTGTTCCTGATCAAATAACAAACGGAGAAAATTTTATAATTTTCTCCGTTTGTTATTACTTTTATTAAAGAAAATCCATGAACCTTAGTGTAAGCGATTGAATATAAAATTTTTCTGACTTCTTCAACTATATCACATTTAACACAAATTCAATGAATAAATTCATCAATTACTTTGTGTGATTTTTTTATTTTCTTCTTCTATTTGTTTTGCACTTTTACTTGGTGTTGGTAAATCTTCAGGCATTGTACCACCAATTCTTTTTATTGTTTGTCTAACGGCCTGTCCAACCTTATGATGTGTTATATTGTCTTTTTTCTACTATCTCCATTCTGTGCTATTAAATAACATGCATATCTTGTTAGTTTAACATCTCCTATATCTTTACTAGTAGCTCCAGCTTTTACGATTTTGCTGACATTGGCAAAATGGTCCGAAATATTGACGTTGCTGTTTTCACAAGCTTCTTTTGCCTTATCAATTACTTTTGTAAAATTCCCCCACTTACTATACTCCAACATTTCCATTAGCTCTCTAGCATACCAAAATTCAACTCCATTTTCATCCATATGCTTAATACTTTCAAAATCTTTTTCTGTTTGTTAGTAGTTTTCATAAATTTTTACTTAATTGTGTCAAAAGAAAAAAATCCCATGAATTAATCATGAGATTATATTATTAGTTCTTTAGCTTTTCTTTTAAATTTTCCAATGCATTCTTTCTTGCACTAATTTGATTTTTTTCTTCTGCTGAAATTTCAGCCAATGTTCTTCCATCCTCTAATTCAAAAATTTCGTCAAATCCAAATCCATTTTCTCCCCTTGGAGATTCTGCAACATAACCTTGAATCTCTCCTACTGCTATAATAGTTTTTTCACCATCTGATAATGCCATTGCTGTAACAAATTTTATCTTTCTTTTTTCATGTGGTACACCATTTAGTTTCTCTATTAAAGCCTCATTTCTTTCTTTATCTGTTCCTTTATGCCATCTTTTTGTAAATACACCTGGAAATCCATCTAAATATTCAATTTGAATTCCTGAATCGTCTGCCAAACACATTTTTCCATTCAATGTTTTTGCTATTGTTTCTGCTTTTTTTATTGCATTTCCTTCAAATGTCTCTTGATCTTCCTCTACATCTATATCAATACCAATTTCATTCATTGGTATTATTTCATAATCTTCTAATATTTCTTGTGCTTCTTTGATTTTTCCTTTGTTTCCAGAAGCCATTATGATTTGCTTTTTCATTGTAAACTCCATTTTTTACTTGCATTCCTTTATAATATTTTTTATTTTTTCAACTACTTCATCAATTGTTAGATTTGTTGAATCTACAACAATTGCATCATCTGCTTTTTTCAAAGCTCCAACTTTTTTGTGCATATCATTGTAATCTCTCATTTTAACATTTTCTAAAACTTCTTCATATGTTGTATCTATTCCGTTTTGTTTGTTTTCTTCATATCTTCTTTGAGCTCTTATTTCTTCACTTGCATCTAAATAAATTTTTATATCTGCATTTGGAAATACGACAGTACCAATATCTCTTCCCTCTACAAT
>CAKURN010000272.1 GCA_934675695.1 uncultured Candidatus Melainabacteria bacterium
GTATAATTCAATTAAAAATGCAACCTATGACTGCATTATCTACTTATACAATATTAACAGTAGGCGATGGTCTGGTTTCTCAAATTCCTGCTCTTATTATTTCTACTGCAACAGGTCTTATTATTTCTCGTGCATCGGGTTCAGATAAATCTCTTGCAGATGATATAAAAACAGAAATGTTTGAAAATCCCAAAGTTTTGGGTATAATTTCAGGATTGTTGTTGTTTATGGGGATAGTTCCCGGCATGCCAACAATTCCATTTTTGGGCGTTTCTGTTGCAGCAGGCGGCTTTGCATACAAAAAATTCAAAGACAAACAAGAACAAGAAAAACAAGCAAAAATAAAAGAAAAAGAAGCAAAACAAGCTGAAAAACTGGGCAAAAAACGTAAAAAAGCAACCAGAGAAAGCGTGCTTGAACTATTAAATATAGAAACTCTGGAAATCGAAATCGGCTATCGTCTGGTTGGGCTTTTAGATGTCGAAAAAGGCGGAGATTTATTGGATAGAATTTCTCAAATAAGAAGACAAACAGCACTTGATTTAGGTATAGTTTTGCCTTCTATTCGTGTTAGGGACAATCTTCAACTTCCGCCAAATACTTATCAAATAAAATTAAAAGGTGTCACTGTAGAAACAGGTGAAGTTTATATTGATAGAAGCCTTGCAATGAATTCTATGGGCGGAGAAGATGACCCTAATATAACGGGTATCAGTGCGATTGAACCTGCTTTTCATTTGCCTGCGATTTGGATTTTAGAAAAAGACAAAGAATACGCAGAATCTGTAGGTTATACCGTTGTTAGCCCAAGTGCTGTTATTTCTACTCATTTAACCGAAATAATAAAGAAAAACGCAGCAGAAATATTAACTAGAGCCGATGTTCAGCAGTTGATAGATAATTTGAAAAAAGAAGTTAATGAAACTTATGTAAATGACTTAATGAAAGAAATTACAACGGCAGATGTTCAACAAATTCTTCAAAACTTGTTGAAAGAAAGAGTTTCTGTTCGTGATTTAAAAACAATCCTTGAAACAATGAGTTTACAATACAAAATCAACAAAAGCTACAATTACTTGACTGAACAAATCAGAATGGCACTATCTCGTAATATCTGTAAACAAAATCTCTCTGATACCGGAGAACTAATGGCTATTACGGTAGCACAAGACGTAGAAATAGAAATCGCTAAAGGAATCAATCCGGATGGTGAAAGCCTTACTCTCCCACCTGATTTTGTCCAAAGAATGATGGCTAGTTTAAATTCTGAATTTGAAAAAGCAATAAAAAATACCGGAAACCAACCTGTCATTTTGTGTTCTTCACCCATAAGGTTGATTTTTAGACGATTAATCGAAAGAACTTACCCACAAATCGCAATTATGTCTTATAATGAAGTAACAAACAATGTAAAACTAAAAACTGTTGGTATAATTCGTGCCAATTCGTTGGTAAAATGAAATATAGGTGTATAGATGGAAAAAATATTGGCTACAACAAAAGATTTTAAAATCATTCCCGAAAATTTCAAAAGTGCGGGAGAGTTGAAAATTTTGAACATTAACGAAGACACGATAGATGCAAAATTGGTTTTAGATTCTACTCAGTCGCTTGCTGATTATTCTACAGGTGCAAATGTAGAAGTGTTTGGTGTTAATGATTTAGGATTGATTTATTTTGAAACAAAAATCTCGGCTATTGATGGCGATACTATTTCAATCAAAACTGTTCCGGATTACAGTATTATACAAAGACGTGAATATTCTCGTGTAGTTTTAGATAAAGGTTACATAAAATTCAAAGACTTATCTCAAGATATAGTTGAAAAAATAGAAGATGTTTCTGCAGGTGGTCTAAAATTTATTTCAAAACAATATTTAGAACCGGAAAAACAATATAAAATAGAATTTTCTTTGTCAAACAATATGAATATCAACTGCTCTTTTCAACCTGTTAGAG
>CAKURN010000273.1 GCA_934675695.1 uncultured Candidatus Melainabacteria bacterium
AAATTATATGGCAGCGAGGAAACTCGCTGTATTTTTTTGGCTGGAAAAGTTGATTCTTTTTATAATCTTTTTTCAATATTTTCCATATTAAAAATGATAAAATTTTTTCAAAATAGGAGGAAATAAAAATGCAGATGAATGCTCAGAATTTCAGAGAGTTTCGTGATGATTTCGCTAAGGCAACAAAAGAACTAGAGGAAAAATATGGTGTAAAGCTCGAAATGGGAGGAATTACCTATGATTCGGATAGCTTTCATTTCAAAGTAACTGCAACCAATACGGATAGTATCATGTCCCCGAAGGATGAGTTTATAAGAAATGTGAAATCATTTGCGTTTTTCGGACTGACAGAAGATATGTATGAACAGGTCTTTATGGGATTGGATCACAAAGAATACAAATTAGTCGGATTAAAGATGAATGCCAGAAAAAATTTTTGTGTCGTGACATCTTTGACAAATGGCAAACAGTATGTCTGCCCGCCAGATTTCCTTGGAATCTCCCTGAAGCGAGAGTAGTCAAAATATCATTACAAGCATAAGAAGAGACGGTGCGTTTTGCACCGTCTCTTTCTTGCTTTTCGTAATAATTATTTTTCCAGCAGCAAGTCATTTTTTTACATAGACTTCATTTTGTAGGTTTTCACCCTTTCTTCCAATTGTTTCCGGTCCCTTGTTTTTCTGATGTAGTCTGCCCTGGTTCTGGAATTCAAGAGCTGCTTCCGTTTGTCCATAGACATGCTTTCTTTTATTTGTCGTTCTAAAGCTTTATTAATAACAAACACCTCCCTGCATTACTAACTACTTTCATAGTAGTAAATCAGCAATTTCCCTGCAAGCGTTTTGGCTGTTTTTTTGTAATTTTTTCTTATTATATTTTGCATTGGAGCGAAAGTGGCAGCAAGTGTCGTTTACACAAAATAAAAAAAATTAATTTATGTCCAATTTCTTCTCAACGGGGAATCTCCCATATTAGAAGGGCAAAGACAACTGGGTGATGAATGACAAGAACAGTAGGAAGGAAATAATCATGAATCAACAAAAACTTGCAAAACTTATCAAAGACAGAGTGGTGTTTATAGGAACAGATATTAAATATCTTGAAGCAATAATAAAATATTCAAAACAAGATAGTGCATATGAAGATGCATTTACCACGCTTTATATATCTTTACAAAATTCAATTTACATTGAACTTGATAAAATATTCGATGGTTCAGGTCAACATGAATTTTCAGAATATGATAATGTAGGCAAATGTATTTATCACTCATCAAAATACAGCATATACAAGCTTATCGAAAAGTTGGAGGGCTATGATACTAATGGTATTTATCATTGTGCGATAAAGAAACATCATAGTGATATTATGTCAATCAGAACCTTGCGAGATAAATATTTTGCACACTATGATGGTAAAGACTTGTACGAATTGGCTAAAAATAATCATGTTTCAGATTTACAGGATTTATTGAAATGCGTCACAAATATATGTTGTGAAGCAAACCCGGATTTATTTCAGAATACTTATGTTTCCAATGCAAGAGATTTTGATGATTGGTGCGATATGGCAATTACTTCTATAAAGCGAGTTGTAGAAGAAAACGATGAAAAAATTATGAATGAGTTAGCTCCTCAACCTCACGAAAGGAATAATAACAATAAAAATATCAAAAAAATCTATAATAGCAAAAGAACTCTATAAAAATTACAGAGATGATAATGACGGTGGAAAGAGGTGATTAAGATATGGCCATATACTTATACAACAATAGCTATGTAGGACTGTCAAAGGATTGCGACGAGTACAAATCATTGAGAATCCAGTACTTAACTAAATACAAGGACGCAATCATAAATAACAATTTATGGGTTGAAAGACACTATCTTCAAAAATTATTAACCTGCATAAAATACAATAACTTTCCGGAAAGAATTGTGAAACGACTTTATATT
>CAKURN010000274.1 GCA_934675695.1 uncultured Candidatus Melainabacteria bacterium
TGATTGTGACGGACTCTTATTACATTTGCACCGTATTTAGCAATTATTGTACTTACATCTCTTAATTGCCCTGGTTTATCCAGTAATTCAATTGTTAAATTGGAAAGTCTTCCTGTGTTTAAAAGTCCTCTATTTATTACACGAGATAAAATATTTACATCAATATTTCCACCAGAAATGACGCAAACCACATTTTTGTTTTCAAGTGGTATTTTATCAAACATAACAGCTGCAACAGATAAAGCTCCCGCTCCTTCTGCTACAATTTTTTCTTTTTCTAACAAAGTCAAAACTGCAGAAGCAATTTCATCTTCTGTAACAGTAACGATATCATCAACATATTCATTACAAAATTCAAATGTCAATTCTCCGGGCAATTTTACGGCAGTACCATCAGCAAAAGTTGAAACAGAATTCAATTCAATTCTTTTGTTTTGTTTGATTGATTCATACATAGAGCCTGCATTTTGTGCTTGAACACCATAAACTTTGCAAGTTGGTTTTAATTGTTTAACAGTAGCTGCAATACCTGAAATCAAACCACCGCCGCCTATTGGAACAACAATAGCATCAATTTCATTTAACTGCTCAAAAACCTCAAGAGCAATTGTTCCCTGCCCTGCTATGACATCAATATCATTAAAAGGATGAATGAAAGTCCCGTTTGTTTCTTTTTGAAATTCAATAGCAGCACTATACGCATCATCGTACACGCCATCAATTAATTTTACATTAGCTCCATAGCTTTTTGTCGCTTCAACTTTAGATAATGGAGCAGTAGAAGGAATAAAAATGGTAGCATTGATGTTGTTTTCTCTACTAGCTAATGCAACACCCTGAGCGTGATTACCTGCAGAACAAGCAATTACACCGTTTTGTTTTTCTTCATCTGATAGTTTATCGATTTTATAATATGCACCACGAAGTTTAAAAGAGCCTGTTAACTGTAGGTTCTCAGATTTTAAAAAAACATTATTTTTTTTGCTTAAAAACTTTGAATTAACAAGACTCGTTTGCCTTGCAATTTTAGATAATACATTTTTTGCATCGTAAATTTTGTCGAGTTTTAGCATACATTCTCCAACTATTTGTTATAAATTAATTCCAAAGGTTTAACAAAAGATTCAGAAACTTCTAAACCATCATTAATTGATTTTATTGCTTGAGCTAACTTTTCAGAAACTACATCATTATAATACAGTATTGCAACCAAATCGCCTTTTGAAACTTTATCGCCTACTTTTTTATTTAATACAACTCCTGCACCAAAATCAATACTGTCAGATTTTTTATCACGTCCTGCACCCAATAATTTTGCACTATATGCAACAGATAAAGCATCGATTTTTTTGATGAAACCATCGTTTTCGCTGGTTAATTTGTACACATTTTTTCCTACATTAAATAATGAATAATCATCAATGCACCTTAAATCCCCGCCTTGTTCAGTGATTAGTTCTTTAAACTTGTTTAATGCAGTACCGTTATTTATAACTTCATCTACCATTTTTTTTGCTTCATCTGTATTTGATGCAATTTTGCAGTTTAGAAGCGTTTTAATTGCAATTGCAAGCGTTATTTCATATAAATCTTCACTTTTGTTGCCTTTTAAAAATTCAATACTTTCTATAATTTCTAAACTATTTCCAACAGATGAACCTAATGGCTGTTCCATCGAACTAATCACAACATCAATATTGCGATTTAGTAATTTACCTGTTTTTATCATCAAATCACCCAGTTCTTTTGCTTTTTCAGGAGTTTTCAAAAAAGCACCCGAGCCGAATTTTACATCCAGTACGATTGAATTTGCACCGGAAGCAATTTTTTTAGATACAACAGAAGCACAAATTAGAGATTTATTATCAACAGTAGCTGTAACATCACGAAGTGCGTAAATTTTGCCGTCTGCAGG
>CAKURN010000275.1 GCA_934675695.1 uncultured Candidatus Melainabacteria bacterium
CGTTTGGGCTCTATCGTTAGAATCATATATACAAGCCGGTTTTGTTGTATTTGCAATAGATAAAGTTATATCATAGGGTTTAATTATCTCTAAAATTTCATCTATATATAAATATAGAGGATTTTCTTCATTTGTTGCAGCTATATAATCAGCTAAAAGCATACCTGATTTTGTTGTGATGCCCATTAGTCTTTTTTGATTTTTTAATTGTTCAAATACCTCTTTTGTTGATGCACAGTCTAAAGAAATAAAATCGATCCCGTCTATACAATATTTTTCTATTGTTGATAAAATTTTTTCTTTTGAAAGAAATGAAATATTTTTTTCTTCTTCTATTGTTTCAATTGAAGCCTGTAATAGTGGATTTGCCCCAACAGGAAGTCTTGTAGAAGACAAAATCGCTTGTCTTGTTTCATCAATCAAATTTCCTGTTGAATTGTTCAATAGTACATCGCAGCCTATTTGTTCTATTACTCTAATTTTATCCAATTCTTTGTCAAGTGTAACTTTTTTGTCTGTTGTACCTACATTCGATGCTACTTTTATTCTTAGCCCTTCCCCGATTCCGGTTGCGATAGAACCTATTCTTGTATTGTTTTTTAAAATAACAACCGCACCTTTTGCAATATTATTTCTTAAAATTTCTACATCTATATTTTCTGCTTCAGAAATAAACTTCATTTCTTCGGTAATATTTCCTCTTTTAGCATTTAAAAGCTGTGTTGTCATATTTACTCCTATTTTTTTATATAAATTTTTTTAATTTCTTGTATTGATTTTTTAGAGATGCTTTTTGCCCCACCTAATATTTCTGCACACAAATATGTTTGTGCATAAGCTCTAAGGCTCTCTAGCTTATAGTATGCAGTTTTTAAATTTTCTGCACCCAAAATTATTCCATGGTTTTTTAGTAGTGCGACATCGTCTGTTCTAAATATTTCTTTTACTGCTAAAGCCAATTCTTTTGTTGAAGGACAAAAATATGGCACAAGCTGCACTCTTTCAAACAACAATGCAAAATCTGGTAAAATCACTTTTTTCATTTCAATTCCTGCTACTGCAAAAGCTGTTAAAATCGGACAATGACAGTGGATTATTGCATTTAGGTCTTTTCTTTCTTTGTATATTTCAAGGTGCATTATTTTTTCGCTTGTAGGTTTTTTTCGATTGTTATCAAGAATTTTTGCGTTTTTATCAATCAAAATTATGTCGTTTTCGTCCATATCATAGGCACATACACCTGACGCTGAAACCAAAAAATCACTACCATATCTAATAGAAACATTTCCGCTGGTCGCAGGTGACATTCCGTTTTCATAGAGTCTTTTTGACCAAAACAAAAAATCTTCTTTTGCTTTTTTAATATTCTTATCCATTTATATCCTTTTGAAAAATTTCACACAACTATTGTACTAAAAAAATGTTTATGTTTAAATATTTTTAGCAATATTTTATATATTGACTTTAGTTAGAAAGTTGGTTTAAAACCATAAACAATTTAAACAAGACCAAAAAAACAATAAAATTGGCAAATAACGCAGGCTTTTGTTATGGTGTTAAAAGAGCCGTCGAAACTACAAAGAAATTAAAATCTGACAACATAAAAGTCAACATTTCTGTTCTTGGTGAATTAATTCACAATTCACACGTTATTTCTGAATTAGAAAATATGGGAATAAAAACCCTTGATTCTTTACCTGAACAAGGTGATGGAATTTGTGTCGTGCGTTCGCATGGTGAATCTGAAGATGTTTTTCTAAATATTAAAAAAGCAGGCTATGAGCTTGTTGATTTAACGTGTTTTGATGTTAAAAAAGTTCAATCAAAAGCAATTGAATTAGCAAAAAAAGATTATTTTGTTGTAATACTGGGGAAAGCTGAACATCCGGAGGT
>CAKURN010000276.1 GCA_934675695.1 uncultured Candidatus Melainabacteria bacterium
ACCCAAATGAATTCGATTTTATGTTCTTTTTTTGCAAGCAAAAACTTCTTCCATAAATCGATATTTTTGACGGGATTTTTTGTGTTTAGCTTCCAATTCTTCTCTTGCCAACCAACAAGCCAATTTTGGTTAATTGCATCAACTACATATTTTGAATCAGAGTACAATTTTATATCACAAGGTTTTTGTAACAAATTTAAAGCATCAATTACGGCAAGAAGCTCCATTCTGTTGTTTGTTGTAAATCTAAAACCTTTTGAAAATTCTTTTTTGTGAACAACATTGTTTTTGTCTTTATACATCATTACGATACCATAACCGCCAAGCCCTGGGTTATTGGCACAAGCACCATCTGTATAAATTTCTACTTTTGGCAAATTCATATAAAGATGATATTAAAAAAGCGTAAATATTACAACATTTCTTAACAACATGTGTACAATAGTTTTTATTTGTGATTGAATGTTAAATGCGATATTTTTATCTGGAGAAACTTAACTATGATTATCATTATGGAACATGACGCAACAAAAGATCAATTAGATAAAGTTGTTAACTATATTGAAAACAAAGGCTTAAAAACACAAGTAAACAACGGCGAAACACTAAATGTTGTTGCTGTTATTGGAGATAAAACAAAACTAAACCCCGAAAACATTGCAGCAATGGAAGGTGTTAGAGAAGTAAAACACATTCAAGAACCTTACAAACTTGTTTCACGTGTTGCACACCCAAAAGACACAATCATCACTTTTCCAAATGGCGTAAAAATTGGTGGATTAGAAAAACCTGTCTTAATGGTTGGCCCATGTTCAGTTGAAAAAGATTTTGAAGGATTATTAAAAGTAGCTCAAGCAGCAAAAGAAATGGGTTGTCCATTTTTGAGAGGCGGAGCTTTTAAACCTAGAACAAGCCCTTATGATTTCCAAGGTTTGGAAGAAAAAGGTTTGCAATATTTGGCACAAGCAAGAGAAAAAACAGGACTTTTGGTTGTAACAGAAGTTATGGATACAATGGATATTTCTCTATTATGCAAATACGCTGACGTGTTGCAAGTTGGTGCTAGAAATATGCAAAATTTCAAACTTTTAAAAGCATTAGGAAGAATCAAAAAACCTGTAATGATAAAAAGAGGTCCGGCTGCAACAATAAAAGAATTTCTTTTAGCAGCAGAATATGTTGTATCTAACGGAAACCCAAACGTAATTCTTTGCGAAAGAGGCGTAAAAGGTTTCGATACACAATTCTCAAGAAATGTACTGGATATTGCAGCAGTTCCAATAATCAGAAAATATTCACATCTTCCAATCATTGTTGATCCATCTCATGGAACAGGAAAACGCTATTTAATTGAACCAATGGGAAAAGCAGCTCTTGTAGCAGGTGCTCATGGCTTAATGTTTGAAGTTCACCACGATCCAGATAATGCAATGTGCGACGGTGCACAAAGTTTAAATTTGGAACAATTCAGACAAGTTGCAAAATCATTAAACAAACTTATCGGAAGAATAGATTACGACAACAAAAACAGCAAATAAACTAAGGAAAAAATAATGGCTTTAAACTTTCAAGAATTAATACTTAATTTATCAAAATATTGGTCTGACAATGGTTGTGTCATTCAACAACCGTACGATATCGAAAAAGGTGCAAGCACAATGAATCCTGCAACTTTTTTAAGAGCTTTAGGTCCTGAACCATTCAATTGTGCAATGGTAGAACCTTGCAGACGTCCGACTGATGCCAGATACGGTGAAAACCCAAACAGATTAGGTCATTATTTTCAATACCAAGTAATTTTAAAGCCAAACCCTGATAATGCACAAGATTTGTATTTAAAATCCCTCAGTGCAATGGGTATTGATTTAACTAAACACGATGTACG
>CAKURN010000277.1 GCA_934675695.1 uncultured Candidatus Melainabacteria bacterium
AACCCCACTCATATCCAAATCGCAAACAGTCTTGCTGTTTGTTATATGAATATGAAAATGTTTAGTTATGTTCTTCCGATTTTAGATTCTATATACGAAGTAGACAAAGAAAACACTCTTACGATTTATAACTATGGTGTTTATTACCAATCAATAGAACAATTTGACAAAGCAATTGAATATTTTCAACGTGCATACGAAAAAGAGCCTACTGTTACTATGTTGTCGACATTGGCTAATTGTGCTTTAAAAGGCAATAACATTCCTCTTGCTGTTACATTGTACAAAAACCTTACTTCAGCTTATCCAAACAATGTATTATATAGGCTTTCGTATATTGAAGCTCTAGAAAATGCACAAGACTTTGAAAACGCTCTTGTAAATATCGATATTTTATTACAGGAAGATACGAAAAACGTTGCTTATTTAAAGAAAAAAGGTGCTTACCTTCGCAAACTTCAACGTTGTGAACAATCTATCGAAATATTCAATTCTTTAATCAAAAGAGGAAAAATAGACATAGAAGTTTACTACAATTTAGCATTTAACTATGTTTTGACTTTTGATTATGATGATGCAAAAGAAATGTTTAAAAAATGCATTGCTCTTGAACCTGAAAATCCTTATGCCCACAAAGACTTAGGTGTTTTATATTTAAAAATGAACTGCTATGATTGGGCATTAGATGAAATGAAAAAAGCAATAGAATTAGAAGACGATATTGCCGAGTTTCATTATTCTTTGGGCGTTTGCTTGATGATGTTATCTAAAATAGAAGAAGCAAAAACCGCATTTGAAAATGCTCTTAAATATGACCCAAATTACGTCGATGCACTTGCTTATTACGGGTATATTTATTTGTTAAATAGAGATTTTAACAAAGCTCTTGAGATTTTACAGCATGCAATAAAAATTGATCCAAACAATTTTCTTGCAAAATCACATCTTGCAAAATACTACTTTGCAGTTGAAAAATTCGATATTGCAAAACAATTCTTGCTTGATATTACTGCAACAACGAAAGATGATGAAACATTGAATATGCTTGCTATTTGTTATATGAAAACAAACGAATATGAAAATGCAGAAAATTTATTCAAAAATCTTTTAGACAAATATCCTCAAAATCACATTCTATTAACAAATCTAGCCAGATGTGAATTTGAACAAAAAGACAAAACTCTAGCACTAGAACATGTTAGACGTGCATTGTTGGTTTTTGATGAATATGAAGAAGCAATTAAACTTTTAGAGGAGATAAAAGCAAATGGTTAAACAACGTATTATGTCAGGCATGCGTCCTACAGGCAAATTGCATCTTGGTCATTATTTAGGTGTTTTGAAAAACTGGGTCAAATTGCAAGATGAATTTGAATGTTATTTTTCTATTGCTGACTGGCATGCGTTGACAACAAAATACAACCAAACAGAAGATATGAAGCAAAATGTTCAAGATGTTCTTCTTGATTGGTTGGCTTCTGGGATTGATCCTGAAAAATCAACGGTTTATCTTCAATCTTTGGTACCTGAAACCGCAATGTTGCATATATATTTATCTATGATTACGCCGCAAAATTGGGTTGAAAGAGATCCTACATTAAAAGATTTGGCAAAAATTATGAAAGACAAAAACGAAAATATGTCCAATCTTTCTTACGGTTTGTTTGGCTATCCGGTCTTGATGACAGCCGACATACTAAACTTTAACGCTCATTTTGTTCCTGTTGGAATAGACCAAGTAGCTCACGTTGAATTGTCACGTGATATAGCTAGAAGATTTAACAATATCTACAAAACAGACTACTTTATTGAACCTCAGCCAAAATTAACACAAGTTCCACTGTTGTGCGGTCTTGATGGTAACAAA
>CAKURN010000278.1 GCA_934675695.1 uncultured Candidatus Melainabacteria bacterium
ACTAAAACCTAAACCATTTATTTGATTTTGAAAGGCTTTTTTTATGCAGTTTTTTGCATTTATAATGTTTTTGATATTGTGTACACTGACTCTAGCACTAAAAGATACTCCATCACACAAAGCAATATGTTCTGCAGCTTTTATGGGATAACCATGGTATTTTACATTTCTACCTGTTGGAGAAGTTGTGGTCTTTTGTCCCATGACAGTTGTTGGACCCAGTTGTCCACCGGTCATACCGTAGTTTGTGTTATTTATACAAATTACAGTAATATTTTCACCACGCAAAGCACTGTGCAATGATTCCCCTAAACCAATAGAAGCAAAATCTCCGTCGCCTTGATATGTAAAAACAAATCTATCTTTTTTTGCCGCTAAAAAAGCTCTTTTCATACCGGTTGCAACAGCACAAGCTCTACCATGGGGAGCTTCCAGACAATCTACATCTAAAAAATCATACAACAAAACAGAACACCCGGAAGACGCTACTGCAACTGTTTTTTCTTGTAAATTTAATTCATCGATGACTTCTGCTACCAATTTTACAACAACACCATGGTCACAACCGGCACAGAAGGTAAAACTAGAATTTTCTTTTATTGATTTAGGTTTAGTGTATACCAGCATATTGCTCCTTGATAATGTTGTCTATTCCAAAAACAATCTCATCTCTTTTTAGCCAATCGCCAACCGGTTTTCCGATAAATGAAATTGAAGCGTTGTTATTGACAGCTAGTCTAACATCTTTTAACATTTGGCCCAGGTTCATTTCGACATCAATGATGCATTTTACGTTTTTTGACAATTGATTTAATCTTTTGTATGGGAAAGGGAAAAGTGTTTTTGGTCTAAAAAGCCCAAATTTCAACCCTTTTTCACGATAGTAATTGCATACGGCTTTAGCATGACGAGCTAAAGAACCAAAAGCCGTTAGCAAATATTCAGCGTCATCACATAAATATTCTTCAAAATCAACTTCAGTTTCTTCGATAAGTTTGTATTTTTTATTTAGGTTTAAAATATGTTTATTTAAAATATTTTGTTCAGGCTCAAGAGAATGAATTTCTCTACTTTGGCGTCCATTTTTACCATCTAAATTCCAAGCAGAAGTTTCGATTTCAGGAAATGAATTTTCGCTCAATTCAACAGCTTCTGCCATTTGCCCTAGCAAGCCATCTAAAAGCAAAATAGCAGGATTTCTGTATTTTTGTGACAAATAAAATGATTTGTAGGTCATTTCAATACATTCTTGCACATTCATCGGAGCAAGAGAAATTATTTTGTAGTCACCATTACCACCACCGACTGTTGTTTGGTTATAATCACCTTGCGAAGGGTATATGTAACCTTGCCCAGGGCCTGCACGCATAACATTTACCAAAACAAAAGGTAATTCATCACAACAAGCATAAGAAAGAGCTTCTTGCATTAATGCTATTGCACAAGAAGAACTTGAAACCATGACTTTTGCACCTGTAGAAGCTGCACCAAGAGCCATATTTATTGCACCAATTTCAGATTCAGCACAGACATATCCAAGGTTGTTTTCTTGCATAACACCGCTTAAATACTCGCCGATTTCTGTTTGAGGAGTGATGGGATAGCCAAAATAACAGCTCATACCTGCTTTTACAGCGTCTTTTGCTATTGCAATATTTCCTTTTAGTAATTGTTTTTCTGTCATTCTTTATAAATATTAACTATTGCTAAATCCGGACACACCATCGCACATTGTTTGCACGCCAAACATTCATTTTTGTTATCCATAAATTCCACAACAGCTTCGCCTGTTTTACCTATAGTGTCACTTTTTTTAATTAGTTTTTTAGGGCAAACATCAATGCACAAATAACAAGACTTG
>CAKURN010000279.1 GCA_934675695.1 uncultured Candidatus Melainabacteria bacterium
ATAAAAGATTCTGTTGCAAATATTGATGATGTTGTTGCAACATTTAGTATAGGTTTTGAAGAACAAGCGGAAAAATTGTGCTTAGATACAAGATTAATGCCATTTATTTATGCTTATTGCGGAATGCGTGCAGGTGCAAAAGAATAGAAACTAAGATATATTTTCTATTGCACAAAACTGTATGAAGCTTCCAATCAAATTTTCATGCCAGATTTTTACGTCATTCGGCACTTTTAGTATGCTTGGTGCAAAATTCCATATATATTTTATGCCTGATTCTACCAAATAGTCACATACTTCTTGTGCAACTTTGTTTGGTGTCGTAAGAATTGCAATGTTTACTCCGGTTTTTTTGATTATTTCAGGCAATTGAGTGAGTTTGTAGATTTCTTTATCGTTTATTTTTGTTGAAATTTTATTCGTATCGTTATCAAACAAAGCGACAATATCTAGCCCAAATTCAGAAAATTTTGAATATTTTGTTAATGCAACACCTAAATTTCCTGCTCCGATTACAAAAGCTTTTTTAATGACTTTGTAATCTAAGACATCTTCTATTATTGTTTTTAATTCTTCTACATTGTATCCGACTTTACATTTACCTTTGCAATTGATTAATTTTAAGTCTTTTCTTACTTGTGTTTCATCAATTCTTAAAAGTTCAGCAATTTGAGAAGAAGTGATATTTAGAACATTTTTTTTAGAATAATCTCTCAAAATTGTGTAATATTGGGTTAATCTGTTTATGTTTCGCTGTGATAGTGTGCTTTTCATAATTTTCCTATTAAAAAAGCGAGGCTTGAATAAACAAAGCCTCGCTTAGTTCGTTTAAATATTAAACTACACCGTTGAATGCATCAATGTATAGTTGTTTCATATCTGTCATGATAGGATATACAGGGTTTGCACCTGTGCATTGGTCATCAAATGCCAATTCTACCATTTCGTCTAATTTTGACATAAAGTATTCTTCAGGATTTTCAATTTTTTGTCCTTCTAAGAATTCTTTAATAGACATTGGAAGATTGATACTACGCATTAATTTTTCAATAGCATCTAGTAACAATTGAGTTTTTTCTTCGTTTGTATTTCCACCCAATTTCAATTCATCTGCAATTTGAGCATATCTTTCCACTGCACATGGGAATTTGTATTGTGGGAATGTTGCTTGTTTTTTAGGACAATCAGTAGCATTGTATTTGATTACTTGTCTGATTAACAATGCATTAGCAACACCATGTGGAACATGGAACATAGCACCTAGCTTGTGAGCCATTGAGTGACACAAACCTAAGAAAGAGTTTGCAAACGCCATAGCTGCAATTGTTGCTGCATAGTGCATTTTTTCTCTAGCGATAGGATCATTAGCACCTTCGTTGTATGAGCGTTCTAAGTATTTGAATACTAATTTTGTAGCTTCTAGAGCGTTTGAATTAGTGAAGTTAGTTGCCATACAAGAAACGTATGCTTCGATTGCGTGAACTAGAGCATCGATACCAGAAGCAGAAGTCAAGCCTTTTGGCATACCATCAACGAAGTTAGGGTCAACGATTGCCATATTAGGTGTTAGAGCGTAATCTGCAATTGCATATTTAACGCCGGTTTTGTCATCAGTGATGATAGAGAATGGAGTAACTTCTGAACCTGTACCTGATGTTGTTGGGATTGCAACCATAAGAGCCTTTTTACCCAATTCAGGAAGTGTGCAGATTCTTTTTCTGATATCCATAAATCTCATAGCAACATCTTCAAACACTGTATCTGGTTGTTCGTATTTTAACCACAAGATTTTAGCTGCGTCCATTGGAGAACCACCGCCAAGAGCAATAATTACATC
>CAKURN010000280.1 GCA_934675695.1 uncultured Candidatus Melainabacteria bacterium
ACAATACAGGCAATATGGAAGTAACAGGCATAATAAAATTTTAAATTATCAACCAAAAGATTGATTTTTTGAATTGCTGTCTGTGGTAATTTTTAGAAGAAGATAAGTGTATTAGAAAATGGAAAAAGAAAGGCAAGTATAATGCAAAAAATTTCCCCCCTAAAGTCAAGCATTGAGGCTTTCAACAAATTCAGAGCCTTGAGAAACAATAAAACTGACAAAACGAACGAAACAGTACAAAATAACTCAGCTGCTCAAACGAACCCGTTTGGTATTACTTTTAAAGGTAATATGATTCAAATGGACGTTTTTGAATCATCTAAAACAGAAAAAGTAGATGAATCAAAAACAAACTCTACAATTCAAGACAAATTGCAAAACACAGGCAAGCTTCTAGCTTCTGCTTGGGTTGGAACAATGAATAAATTTTCATCTTTAAAAACAAATGTAGTTGCATTTGGAAACAAAATTAAAGATAACGTAATTTCTGCCGGTAAAAAAATCCAAGAAATCGGAAACACTGAAATAAAATTTGAAAATCCATTCAAATACAACGTTTCTTATTTGCAAAACCAACCGGTTAGTGATTTAAGAAGTATGCTAACGAGTGAATTACAAGGAGCTAATTAATGAACAGCAGGAGAGTAAAAAATATTATTGAAGCATTAGGAAAACACAAAGATGCTGAATCAACACAAGTTTTAAATGAACTTGGTACGAATTGTCCGATTGATGAAGTTAGAGAACTAACAAGCAAAGCATTAATCAGAAAAAACACCCATGACGCTCTTGAGATTATGATTGTTAATAAAGGAAAAGGTATTAACGATTTGTCGGCTAGAGTTGCAATGTGTGCAATTAACGAACTTCTTGCTTTAAAAGACAAACAAGAAGCAATCAAAATTTTAGATGACACAATCAATATGCACTCTGAAAAAGAAGTACAAGATACTGCTCGTTCAGTAAAAGCACTTATGTCATTCAGTTCTTAGTCAGAATTTGGCTTAATATAATACATTTATCAAACAAAACCCAAAAGAAATTTTGGGTTTTTTGTTTTTAAAAATTCTTGTTGACAAGTTTCAAAAAAAGTCTATAATCATGAGATATAAATCGTGGAGGTGAATTATGATAAACAACAATTTTTTCTCAACACAACAGTTCAATACCTACAAACAACAACAATATTCAAAAATTTACCAGCACGAACTCGCTCACAAAACAACAGCAGGAAGTTTAGCAACAGGTCCTATAGTAATAGAAAAAGATAAAAATGGTGTTCCTGTTGCAGGACATGTCGAAGTAAAATTGCCTTCTGTAGATTACAACAATCCCGATAAAACAATAAAAGAAGCCACAACAGTTATAAATTCCGTCCTTGCACCAGATGAGCCATCAACTCAGGATTTAAAAGTAGCAGGTGAAGCAAGGGGGATTTTGGCTGAGGCAAAACAAGCTAAATCCCAAGACCCACAATGCGGACAAAAATTGAATTTTATTGCATAAAACTACTTATCTTTTTTTAGATATTTTTTATATAGGTTTATGTAGAATCTACTGCTAAAGAAATAACCTATTTGTTCAAATGGGGTTGGAAATTTTTTGGTTAAAAAATTAAGAAAAAGATAAGATAAATATGTTGGAATTATCGATGGAGCAAAAAAACCTCCACCTGCTTCTTTTGTATCAAAATTTAATGTGAATGTGTGTAAGTTTAAGTATGAAAAATAATAACAAGCATAACTTATTAATAATAAACACAAAAAACTTTTCCAAAATTTAAACTGAGAAAAATACTTTAGCAATCCACAAAATTTTGCAATAATGTATGTATT
>CAKURN010000281.1 GCA_934675695.1 uncultured Candidatus Melainabacteria bacterium
GTATCCCACCAGCAATGAAAGGTATGCCACAAATCGAAGTTACATTTGATATCGACTCAAACGGCATTGTAAATGTTACTGCAAAAGATAAAGCAACAAACAAAGAACAAAAAATCACAATCACAAATTCTTCTAACTTGTCAGAATCAGATATAGACAGAATGGTAAAAGAAGCGGAATCTAATGCTGAATCAGACAAAAAGAAAAAAGAAGAAGCAGAAGTTAAAAACAATGCACAATCTTTGGTTGGTGCTGCAGAAAGAATCGTAAAAGATTTTGAAGGCAAAATATCTGATACAGACAAAACTAAACTTGACGAACAAAGAGAAGCATTGAAAAAAGCTCTTGATGAAAACAAATCAATTGATGAATTGAAAAAATTGTCAGAAGATTTGCAACAAACAATGTATGCTATTTCACAAGCTGCTTATGCACAAGTTCAACAAGAATCTCAAAACGGTGAAGCAACCGGAAATGCACAAGACAATACTTCATCTAACAATGACAAAAAAGATGACGATGTAATTGATGCAGAATATACAAAAGAATAACTTTTTTCCAGATATGAAAATAGGGCTTTTTAATTAAGCCCTATTTTTTGTTGTTTTTAATAAATTTTAACATTTTAACTATGACAACTAAAAAACTTTAATTCAGCTTGAGGAAAAATATTCAAAAAATAAATATAAAAAAGGCGATTTATAAAATCGCCTTGTGAAATATTTTTTTACCTTTTTTGATTCTTATCCCATCTTCTAAAGCTTTTTTAGAAATTTTAAAAGTAAAATCTGTTATTTTTTCTTCGTTGACGCTAATGCCACCTTGTTGAATAAGCCTTTTTGCTTCGCCTTTACTTGCTGAAAGCTTGCATTGAACTAAAACATCTGACAAAAATATATCGTCATTTTCAATTAAGATTTTTGTTGTCGGCATATTTTCATCATCGCAACCTTTTTCAAATATTGCACGAGCTGCTTCTTGAGCAATTTTAGCTTCATTTTTGCCATGGACTAAAGAAGTAAGTTCAAACGCCAAGATTTCTTTTGCTTTGTTTAATTCAGCACCTTGCCAAGATTCCATTTTGTCAATTTCTTCTAAAGGCAAGAAAGTTAGCATTCTGATGCATTTTAATACATCGGCATCTTCAACGTTTCTCCAATATTGATAAAAATCATAAACAGATGTTTTATTTTTATCTAACCAAACAGCACCGGAAGCAGTTTTGCCCATTTTTTTGCCTTGAGAATTCAATAATAGAGTAATTGTCATAGAATGAGCGTCACGACCGGTTTTTTTCCTGATTAAATCAGAACCGGCAAGCATATTTGACCATTGATCATCACCACCAAATTGCAAATTGCAATCATAGTTTTCGTTCAAGTAATAAAAATCATAAGCTTGCATAATCATATAATTAAATTCAAGGAAGCTTAATCCCTTTTCCATTCTTTGTTTATAACATTCTGCTCTAAGCATATTGTTTACAGAAAAACAAGAACCGACTTCTCTTAATAGTTCTACATAGTTTAATTTCAAAAGCCAATCAGCGTTGTTTACCATAATTGCTTTATCTTCGCCAAATTCAATGAATCTTTCCATTTGGCGTTTAAAACATTCACAGTTTTTATCTATAGTTTCTTTTGTCATCATAGAACGCATATCGCTTCTACCAGATGGATCACCAACGTGTCCTGTTCCGCCGCCAATCAATACAATAGGTTTATTTCCTGCCATTTGAAGTCTTTTCATCAAGCAAAGTGCCATAAAATGCCCCACATGTAGTGAATCGGCTGTAGGGTCAATACCTATGTAGAATTTGGC
>CAKURN010000282.1 GCA_934675695.1 uncultured Candidatus Melainabacteria bacterium
CCCACTGCCCATCAATTGTGTTTTTACCCCGATTTGAAAGATTAGATAAATCAATGTTTGATTTATTAGTTTCTAATTCGTCGATTTTATCAAATTTTTCACTATAGGTTGTTATTTTTTGATTTATTGTTTGGATATTTGAATTGTAATCTTCTATTTCTTTTTTTGAATTTAATACCGTAGTCAATGCACTATCGACAGCAATCGCTTTTGTATTTACATCGTCAATAATTTCTTTTGGTGTAGTTTCTGAGCATTCTTCTACTTTTACACATAAATCTAATTTTCTTGACAAAATTTGAACTAATCTCGTCAAATAATCAAAAGAATACTCTAAAACCTCCAAATTCAACAAAGAACTGTTGTTGTATTGAGTTTCTTGAGAAACAGGCAAAGTTAATTCTAAAGACAAATTTTCTTTTTCATTTAAGATAGAAAATTCAGAACCCTCTAGAGGGAAGGTAATATAGCTTCCGTTTTTGTTTTTCACTTCGTTAATTGAATAGTCGATATCCAATTGCAAAAGCCTTTTAATTTTGTTTTCATCGAAATGATAAACATTCAGTTGGTTTTTGTTATCAATATAAAAATCAAAATCAAATGTTGTAGAACTATTGTTCCCTTTGTAATTATTAATCGGTAATATATCGTATATCAAGACTTTTTCCTTTCGTATAATAAAACAGTTTAAAGTTGTCGTTTTTCAAATCTACAATTTCAAAACCAAGACTTTTAATAAAGTTCAAAGATTTGAAATTTGTTCTGTAAATGTAATTAAACAAAACAAAACTGTTTTCTTTGTAGGATTTCAGTTTTGTTTTTATATATTTAAAAAGCTCTTTTTTGTTGTTTTTTAGTTTATTTGTACACAAAAGCCAAGTTTGAAAAATATTTTTATTATTTTTAAATTCCTCAAACCCGCCTATCGCAATAGGAGCTTCATTTTCGTCTGAAACGAAATATGTGTTTTTTGTGCTTTTTGCTATTTCAACGAACTTTTTTTCAAAATCTTCTCCAAAATAAAAAACTAATTCTTCTTTGTCTTCTGTCCTTATATCTTGTAGAAATTTTTTCAAATTGTTTTCATTTATTTCTATTTCTATCACGTGTTTTCAACCTCCTCTAAAGAAATAGTCGTAAGAATTGCGCTAATCGTTAAAGGCAAAGGAAGTTTTTGGATAATTGTAATATTTTTTTCAACTTCAGGATTGTTTAAAATAGTAAATTCTGTACTTTTTGAAAATAGTTTTTCAGGCTCATTGATACTATCATGGCTTCTTGCGTTTTGGTACAAAATTCCATTATCGTTTTTTATAAAAAAGTCTTCTCTAGAGTTGATTATTTTTACATCTACTTTATTTATTACTTTTTTTATGCCTAATGTCGTTAAGTTTTCAATATTCAATGTTTGCAATTCAAAACTGTAAGGAAGCCCCACAACGACGTTTTTTGCAGGATATGGAAGTTTTAATGTTCCGTTTTCATCAACGACCAAATCCTCTACCACCCCAAAATCCAACAAGGCATTTACTTTTTCACTTTTTAAATGTTCAAGATTATGTAAAGTCGAAACCTTGTCATCAAATACATTACTTTTTGCACAATCCAAAAAAATCGCTTTTTCTAGTGTAGAAATACTTCTCGTTTTGAATCTTTCAATATAGCGGACAGTTTCGTTATTTATTTTTCTTTTTACAACAAAATATGCAATATCTTCATTGTCTTCTCTTATTGTTGCAACGCTTTCAAATTCACCTTTTGTCGTATGAGTATGCCAAGCAGAAATTTTTTGATTTGGATTGTAAGTAAGAGCATTTATTG
>CAKURN010000283.1 GCA_934675695.1 uncultured Candidatus Melainabacteria bacterium
GACATAGTAAGTGTATTTAATGTTGATTTTGAAAGCAAAACAGAACACGAAATCAAACGTACAGTTTGCACGCCAAAAGAAATTCTTCAATATGACGCATCAAACGGCATAGAAAATTGCAAAGTTTCAAGAATTAAAAGAGATACAAAAGAAAGAGCGGCATTTGAAGTTTTACCAAACTTAAAATACAGTTGTTATGGTGCAAATACAGAAACAAGAAGCGATGGCAGCTTGGTTAATACAATGACTACTTTTATACTTGACGATGAGTACAGAAATCCGATTTATACAGAAGGGTGTTTAAATGCTATCTCAAAAGCTGTCTAAAAAATTATTTACAAAATTTAAAGATGTGTTATAATAATTAAGCAAAAAGCAATTTTTGTTGTTTATGTGTTTTATAAAATTGTGTTGTAAGGAGAAAAATTATGATTTCAAACCTAATTTCACCTTCAGTGTCTTTCAAAGGACAAAGTAGCAATTCTTCTGTACGTAATTCTTATAACGAAATGTTAAAGAAAAACGAACAAATTGCAACTAACGTCAACAATGCAATAGAAAACAGCATTAACCTTAACGTTAGTAATACCACTAACAAACAAATACCTATGCAAGGTAATGTTGGACAAAAACTAGACGTTACTGCTTAATTTTAAAAGATTGTGTTGTTGTTACTGAATTATTTTATGTGCAAAAGTTTTTATTAGCTTTTGCACAATTTTTATATTTACGCAAAAAATAATCTTCAAAAACATTCTATAGTAATTTAATCTGTTGTATTTTTTTATCAAATCACTTTTATTCTTTTTAAACATCTTAATTGCATCAAATCTGATTTTTATATTCCAATCTATCAGTTTGTTTATATATTCTTCGTTTAGTATTTTTTTGTCTCCCGATGTTAAAGAAGTTTGGGAGTTGTTGTCTTTGTGGTGGCGGTACAAATAACATATAGCAGAAATATTGATAGAACCGCCGATTAAATGCAAAAATGAAAAAATTATCTTGTCTGCCCCTGTTTTCCAGTATTCTTTGTCTGGAAAATACTGTAAAATATCTAAAGAAGTTTTCCTAAACATACCGGAAGTAGAAGGGTTCCAGCTCCACAAACCAAATGGTGCTTTTACTTTTTTTAGTTTGAAGTCTTCTTCCAGTTTGAATAAATTTTCGATTTCTGAGTAATTTATTGTTTTTTGAAAAACAGAAATCCTGTTCGTGATGGAATTTAGAGAAGTAATTTCGTTTTTTTCATTAATTTCTCCACAAGAACAAGAAACCAATGCTGTATTTTCCGTCAAATGCACATACAAAAGGGTTTTTAGGTAATTTGGCAAAAGAATATCATCGCCATCAACCATACACACAAATTCGCCTTTGGCATTTTTTAATCCTGCAAGAAAAGCACACAATTGACCTTCGTTTTTTGGAAGTTCTATTATTTTTATTTTTTCGTTTTTTATTCTGTTTAGAATTTGCGTATTTCTTTTGTCTGAACCATCGTTTACAATTACTGCTTCCCAGTTTGTATAAGTTTGAGATAAAATACTCAAAACGCAGTCATTGATGTATTTTCCCAGGTTGTAATAAGTGATTATTATGCTGACTAATGGCTCTTTTGTAAAATCATTTTGGAAATTCATACATTTATCTTAACATAATTAAAAAAAATGCTTGATTATTTTTTTTGTTTTGTTTAATATTAAAAGTGTTCCAGCACTCATAGAGAGTCGGTTCTGAAAATTTAATAACATACGTGGGGGTTTAGCTCAGCTGCCCCAGAGAAAACCTTGGTTTTCAAATAAAAATGCACC
>CAKURN010000284.1 GCA_934675695.1 uncultured Candidatus Melainabacteria bacterium
ACTTGCTTCTGACAATCCATAAACTTCATATATAGGAAGACCAATATATTCAAAGAATTTTGCAACATCAATATCTAAAGGTGCACCGCCTGACATAAAACCTTTGAATCTTCTGCCAAATTTGTTTCTTAATTCTCTAAACATCAATCTGGATAACGGGCGATTTTTTACTGTTCTTGAAATTAAAAATTTAAAATCAAAGAAAGCTTTTTTAAATGGGCCGTATTGTTTTATTTCTGCTTCTAGAGTGGTTTTTAACAATTTTAAAAACGCAGGAACTCCGACCATAAAACTAATTTTCTTTTCTTGCATAATAGGGAAAATATCTTTTGGTTTTAGGCTGTTAGAATAGTATATTGAAGCACCTTTGTTTAAAAATGACATAAATCCGACAGAAATTTCAAACAAATGGTTCATAGGCAAAATCGACAACATTGAATCATTCGGTGTAAAATTAAAGCATTTGCCAATTGCAATTACTTGAGAATATATGTTTCTGTATGTGATTTCAACACCTTTTGGGTTGCCCGTTGTACCTGATGTATATACAATAAGAGCTGTTTTATCGAGGCTTCTGTGACGCCATTTTTTGTCTGGCATGTCTTCTAAAGTTCTTAAATTTGTATAGTCTTTGTTTGCACCTTTGCCATCAATAATAATGATATGTTCGATTGAACCAATCATTGATTTTAGTTTTATTGCATCATTCAAATGCGAACTAGAAGCTAAAATCACTCTCGGCATACAATCTGACAAAATGTGATTTAGTTCATGGATGGTTAATTTAATGTCTAAAGGAACACTAACTGCACCTGCTAATACATTTGCAAACAATGTTGCACCCAATTCAGGCATAGATTCTGATAGTATTGCAACTTTGTCACCTTTTTTTATGCCCAAACCAATTAAATAACTAGCGAGTCTTCTAGATAATACTCCTAAGCCTTTGAACGTCATTTCACTCCAACCCAAGCTGGAGCGAATCCCTAAAGCTATGTGATTTTCTTGTTCTTTTGTTTTTTCTTCTATAAACGATAAGATATTTTTATATTCCATAGTAAATTCCTCTTTTTGTATTATACAATAAATTATGAAAAAATATAAAATTGTAAAATTTAATGTTATAATTCTAAAAGAATAAAAAGGAAAACCAAATGATAGAAATGAAAGTTATGGGAATAGCACTTGATACAAGAACAGGTTCACCTATTGTTGTATTGAATGATTTAAACAACAGAAAGGCTTTGCCGATTTGGATAGGTTCTGTTGAAGCAAGTGCAATAATTAGAAAAATCGAAAATATTCCGTCTTCTCGTCCTTTGACCCATGATTTGTTTATAAATATGGCAGAAGCGACTGAATACAAAATCACAAAAGTAGAAATAAACAATGTAGAAGAACAAGCATATTTTGCAAGTGTTTATATGTACAACGAAAAACTGGATAAAGAGCTTACTATAGATGCCCGTCCTTCTGATGCGATTGCGATAGCACTTCGTGCTAATGTTTCCATTTTTGTTACTTCTAATGTACTTGCAACGGGTCTTATTTCTACAGATGTTGAAAAAGATGAACAAGAAGCACAAGAATTCAAAAACTTCATCAAAGACATCAAGCCATCAGATTTTGAAAAATTATTGAAAAAGAATTTTGAGTCTGACCAGTAGACTGATTTTGTCTGAATTAAATGTGAATTTAGTTTTTCTATATTTACTTTTAATTTCGTTAAGTCCGACACAATAAAGTGTTGCAAATTTTTTATTATCCATGGTATTTTATTAATGTAAAATTTAAAAAAGGCAAA
>CAKURN010000285.1 GCA_934675695.1 uncultured Candidatus Melainabacteria bacterium
CTACTATTCTGGTACCACTTGAGCATGCTGCCATAATTCCTGCTGCCATGTATTTCTTTTCAAAAAGGAAATAGAAAAAAAGTACAATGAACATTATAAACATCGCTTCCGTATATACAGAACTGCAATAGAAGGTGTAAGGTGCCATAAATAAAAGCACTGGCATAATCATAATGTGAATCAATAGAATATCTGATTGAAGATTTTTGTAGCAATTCTTCTACTGTTGTCTTTTCGATTTTTTTGTCTGATGCAAAATAAGAATTTTCAATAGCATTTAAACAGTATCTGGCATCTCCGTTTGACAATTCTGAAATCAATTCTAAAGCATCGTTATCCAGGATTTTTTCTCCGTAATTTTTTTTTAGATACTCAAAGCCTTTTAAAACGATTTTTTTGATTGAATCTTTGTCTATTGAATTGAGCATAATCACCTGTGCTCTAGATATCAAAGCAGGAACTGTATGAAAGGTAAAAGTGCGTCTTGTTGAGTTTTTGAAAATCTGTGAATTTCATCAATAAAAACTATAGTTTTTTTGTTTTCTCTCAAGTTTATTTTTGCAGTTTGGGCAGTTTCTTTTATTTCTTTTACACCTGAATTAACGGCAGAAAGCTCTATAAAATCTGCATTGTGAAAATTTGCACACAATCTGGCAAGTGTCGTTTTGCCACACCCTGGTGGTCCCCACAAAATAAAAGAAAACAACCTTTTTGCCATTAGCAATTTATAAAATGGAGAATTTGGACTAATAACTTTTGTTTGTCCAAGATAATCTTCCAAATTTTTTGGTCGCATAAGTTCTGCAAGAGGTACTTGTTTGTTGTTGTTTTCTAAAGAATCAAATAAGTTCATAGTTTTATTTTACAATAAAAACACAAAGATTTTTGTTCTTTGTGCTTTTATTGTTGTTGGGGATAAATTCTTATATCATTTTTCTTCCATTTAAAATATCTTGAGCAACTTTTACTTCTGTATTGTTGTATTTTTTTGGATTTCTTAAAATTCCTCTTAACGCATCATCTGATTTGTTTTGTAATTTTTTTAGAGCATTTTGATAAGAAGCGTTAGAGCTTTGTTGAGCAACTTTTCTTTTTATTGCACTTTGTGTAGTTCCTTGAGCTTCTTTTGCAATTCTTTTACCTGCAGCTTCTTGTAAATTTTTTGTTTCTGCTGTTGTTGACGAAGATAAAAATACTCTTGTCATTTCACCTTGTGAATCACCGGTGAATTTACCTGTTACATGTTGCAACTCTAAATCGGCATTTCTTAATTCAGCCCTTGATTTTTTCTGCAATTCATGAAGTTTGTCTTTTTGTTCCGTAAATACATCAAACGATTCTCTTGCTGACTTGCCTGATTTTGGACCTGTTATTTGTTCTAATTCTTGTTTTGCTTTTGCTAATTCTAGTCTTTCTGTTACTTCTGCTTCTTTTTTTACAAATGTTCTAGCTGAAGTTTTAGCGTCATTTGCAAATGCTTCTGCAACTTCTTGTTGTGTTATTCCTGTTGGGTGAAGTTGTTTTTGGATTAAATCATCTTGGATTTGCCTTGCTTTTTCTATTGTTTTTTGGTTTTCAATTCTTTTTGCAGCTTCTTGTTGAACAGCTTTTGCTTTTTCTGCCGCTTTTTTAGCTGCTTCTGCACTTTCTTCTGCTGCTTTTGCGTCTTTTCCGCTTGGTGCTTTTATTCCTTTTCCATGGTGTTTAACAGCAACTGCAACCCCTATACCTGCCGCTGCTATTACACCCAGTGCAACCAGTGCTTTTTTAATTTTTTCATCTCCGT
>CAKURN010000286.1 GCA_934675695.1 uncultured Candidatus Melainabacteria bacterium
CAACACTCAACCCACCAATTTCAATGGAAAATTAATTGTAAAAAGCAACAGCAATAGCTATTTTTGCGATTGGATTAAAAACAACAAAACATTAAACGAAGTTGCAAAAGAAGCAGGTAAATACGATATTTGTGCTACAGTAAAAAGAATTAACGGGCATGGTAATAGCCGTGGTACAGATGGTGATTTTTACAAATTGTCTGTAGCAAAAGTAAAAGAAAGCACAGGATTTTTAGAAAAAATTAAATCGCTACTTCCCTTTACACCAAAAGTAAGCCTTTCAAAACGCCCTCATTGCGATAAAACAATGTTGCAATTATTTAAAAACAGATTCACAAAAGAAGCTTTGAAAGATTCTTTAAATATTAAATAAGTTTTTACCATATAAATTATTAAGAAATTGTTTATTTTTCAAACATGTTAAAAAAACAGTGTTATTTTAATTATGTAAGAAGAATATAAAACAAAGGAGATAATAATTATGGCAAAAACAATCGGTATCGATTTAGGTACAACAAATTCGGTTGTTGCTGTAATGGAAGGTGGAAAACCTACCGTTATCGCTAACGCTGAAGGTTCTAGAACTACACCATCTATTGTAGGTTTTGCAAAAAATGGTGAAAGATTAGTCGGTCAATTAGCAAAACGTCAAGCAATTCTTAACCCTGACAACACGATTATTTCAATCAAACGTCACATGGGCGAAGATTACAAAAAAAATATCGACGGCAAAGACTACACCCCACAAGAAATTTCTGCAATGATTTTAAGAAAATTAGCAGATGATGCTTCAAATTATTTGGGAGAAAAAGTAACAAGTGCCGTTATCACAGTTCCTGCATATTTTAATGACGCACAACGTCAAGCAACAAAAGATGCCGGTAAAATCGCAGGCTTAGATGTACTTCGTATCGTAAACGAACCTACTGCAGCTGCTTTGGCTTATGGTTTGGATAAAAAGACAACAGAAAAAGTTCTTGTATTTGACCTTGGTGGTGGTACATTCGATGTTTCTGTACTAGAAATTTCTGAAGGACTTCATGAAGTTCTTTCAACTTCAGGTGATACTCACTTGGGTGGTGATGACTTTGACCAAAAAATCATCAACTGGCTATGCGATGAATTCAAAAAAACTGAAGGTATTGATTTAAGAAACGATACACAAGCAATGCAAAGATTGAAAGAAGCAGCAGAAAAAGCAAAATGTGAATTGTCATCTGTTGTTCAAACAAACATCAATCTTCCATTCATCACAGCAGACGCTACAGGTCCAAAACACTTGGATATCAATTTAACTCGTGCAAAATTTGAAGAATTGTCACATGATTTACTAGAAAGATGTAAAACTCCTGTAGAAAGAGCCATAAAAGATGCAGGCATTTCAAAATCAGAATTGAATGAAGTTGTCCTAGTTGGCGGTTCTACTCGTATTCCTGCAGTTCAACAATTGGTAAAAGAATACACAGGAAAAGAACCTAACCAATCAGTTAACCCTGATGAAGTCGTTGCAGTTGGTGCAGCAATCCAAGCAGGTGTCTTGGCTGGTGAAGTTAAAGATATCGTATTGCTTGATGTTACTCCATTAACATTGGGTATTGAAACATTGGGTGGCGTTATGACTCCTCTTGTTCCACGTAACACAACAATCCCTGTTTCAAAATCACAAACATTCTCAACTGCAGAAAACAACCAAACAGCCGTTGATATTCACGTTTTGCAAGGTGAAAGACCAATGGCAGGTGACAACAAATCACTAGGTATGTTC
>CAKURN010000287.1 GCA_934675695.1 uncultured Candidatus Melainabacteria bacterium
TGCCGAGTTGTTTTTGGGTTTTGGCGGACACAAGCTGGCAGGCGGGTGTTCGTTTGATATCAATCAAATGCCTTTTGAAAAAGTAAAAAACGCAATCAACAAAACAATAGAAGAAAATTATAAAGAGGAACAAAAAGAAAATATTCTATACGCTGATGTTGAATTGAATGAAAACGACTTGAATTTTGATTTAATGGAAACATTTAACGAGCTTGAACCTTATGGCGAAGGCAACAAAATGCCGATTTGTGCGATGTTCGACGTTGAATTAAAAGAATTTAAAACAATAGGAAAAGAAAACAATCATTTGAGATTTGTTTTTGCAAAAAACGGAAAACTTTTAAATTCTGTAAAATGGCAAGAAAATGAGCTTTTTATTCCACTAAATTCAAAATGCGACATTGCTTTTTATCCTAGAATAAATACTTTTAACGGAAACAGCGAAATTCAATTAGAAATAATTGATATTTATTCATCTTGTGTTGAAAAAACTTCTAAAAAAAGTGACTTCAAACTCTTTGATCATAGGAAAAAAACCGATATTTTGGATTCTATTTCAGATTATTTAAAAAATGCTCATCTGGATATAAAAATATGGGCAAAAACCCCATCAACAAAAGAAAAACTGTCTAAATTTGAAAACTTAAAAAACAACTTTTTGCTAGACACAAATGAACACAAAGGCTTGATGTTTTTTGATTATCCTTCTTCTGTTGAAGAATTTATGGAAATTTTTGAAAATGTTCGACCCAAAAAAATTCATTTTATGAATTTCAAAGTTGATGAAAACATAGAAAACTACATAAAACAACTTAATGGCATGATAAAATACTGTTCATCAAAATTGAATGGGGATTTGGAGTTAGAAAAAATGGCGGCTGCATTGAGTGTTGATGTAGAATTTGTGCAGATTGCAATAGAAATATTAGAAAACATAAACACAATAGAATTTGATGAAAACAACAAACTAAAATACCTAAAACCTTTTAATTGGGAAGAATTTAAAAATCACTCAATGTTTGAAACGCTTGTAGAAGAATTTGACAAGATTGTTGAATTTAAGAGCGGTTTGTTGAATTGTGAAATGACAAAAATCCAAGAAATGATAGAAAATTTTAGTTTAAAGTAAAAAATATAAAAGCCACACTATATCTATCGACAAAACAATTCTAAACCAAAAAATCAAAAAACCTCCTAAATGGATTTCTATACCCAAAATTCAAACCTTAGAGCTGCTATATTTCTATCCTGACTCGGTTGGGGCAGAACTTTGCCACAAAAACCCAAATTCTCAACAATTTTTTAATTTTCAATTTACAACTGTGTTTGCCTCACAATATACTCTGCACCCGACATAAGCTTTCGGTCAAGGACACGCAACGCCCCATGGAGTGTGGCAATATTATTTTATCACAAAAATTAATATGTAGCATTAATTTTAAAATTATAATATAATATTTGTAGCTTATTTAGGAGAATTAAATGACAAAACAACCATCAGATACAGCACCTGTTGAAGTTTGTATAATTACAAAAGACCACGAAATTAGAGGAACAGTCTATGTTTCTAAATTTACAAAATCAAATCGTGAATTGACAGAATTGTTAAACGATAAAGAAAGAAGATTTCTTGCCGTTACAAATGCCCAAATTACGCCACAAGGCACTTCTGTTACAAAAAACTATGACTTTTTAGAAGTACATATAGATTCTATTATTATTATGCACCCTGCTTCTCAAACTTTGTTC
>CAKURN010000288.1 GCA_934675695.1 uncultured Candidatus Melainabacteria bacterium
CAATTAACCGCTCCATCCAGCGTAATACAGGTAGAAGCTTGTCAAATGCCGAAAGACATCTTGCATTATTTTGGAAAAGAAAGAAGTCTAAACCTAAAAATAGAAAACGAAACAATACCCCTAAAACGCACAACAGAAGCACAAATTGCGTATCATTTTCCATACATGCCTGCCATTTGGGCAAGTTTGATTACTCAAGACAAAAAATACTTTATTGATGCTTATAAAGCAACACCCAAAATCCCAAAAACTGCTTCTTGGGGAATATTTTTAAGACTCCATGACGAACTGACTCTTGAAATGGTAAGTCCTGAGGTTCGTGAACTTGTGTTTGAAAATTTAGTCGACAAAGGCGAAAGTTTTAGACAAGGATATGGCGTATCAGGTAGACTGGCAAATTTCTTAGACAAAAATCCAACCAGAATCGAACAAGCATTCGCTATTTTACTGTCTTTGCCCGGTATTCCGATTATATATTATGGAGATGAAGTAGGGGCAGTGAACAATTTTTCTAATGCGAAAAAATCTGCTCATTTAAGAGAAAAAGATGAAAATTCAAAAGAACTAAAATCTTCTTATGACTCTAGAGATATTCATCGAGGCAATGTTGCAAAAAAATTGTTTTTAGGCTCAACAAAAGGCTATTGGGAATTTAATTCAAAAGTCTATTCAAAAGTCCAAAATTTAATTTCAATAAGAAAAAAACTAGAAGTCTTTGCTAACGGGGATTTTGAAATATTAAAGACAGAATCAAACTTCAATCTTTCTTATATCAGAAAAAACAAAGACAAACAAATTCTCGTTATAAATAATTTGTCAAATAGAAAACTCTTAACAGATATTTCTATCCCCAAAAACTACATCCCAAAAGAAAAAGGAACGATTACGAATTTGAAAAATTTGATAAACAATAACAACATAAAAGTAAATTTATCAAACCAAAACAACAAACTTCATTTAAAATTGTCACCTTATCAAACAGTATGGTTGGAGCTATAAAAATGGATAAAATTTTTTCAGACAAAATAAATATACTAAAATGTCTTGCGATTTTGCTCGTTGTGTCCGGACATTTGGAATTTTCTTTGTTTGGAATGTTTCCTCCTTATTCATTTCAGTTGTCTTTATTTTTCTTTATTTCAGGAATGTTATTTAAAGACAAATACCTTGACAATGTCTTTGTTTTTATAAAAAGAAGAATAAAAAGCCTTTTAGTTTTGTATTTTTTGTATAGTGCGTTTTATTTGGTTGTAACATTAATAGTTGAAAAATTTACAGGCAAATTTTGGGGCATGGAATTGAGTTTGAAGAATTTCTTTATTACTCCATTCTTAAATGGTCACCAATTGGATTTGTCTTGTCCTATGTGGTTTGTTCCACAGTTGTTTATTGCTATGATTTCTTTTTTGTTTTTGCAAAAAATGCTTAGAAAAAATTCTGAAAAAGTGAAGTTTATTTTCTATTTGATTTTGGGTTTGAGTGCAATTCCTTTAACAAAAATCATAGAAATGACTCCTTTAAATTTAGTTTTAATAAGAACTATGTTTGCACTGTTTTTTGTTTATTTGGGACATTTTTATGTAACTAAAATAAAAGACAAAATAAATATCTTTACGCCAAAAATTTTGGGTGTTATTTTGTGCATACAAGCTATTTTGTGGCATTTTAACAGAGATTTTACCCCGGAACATGGGATAGGTCTCAGTTTTGTCTTAGTTTGGGCAAGATTTGATAGTCAAATTATTGTG
>CAKURN010000289.1 GCA_934675695.1 uncultured Candidatus Melainabacteria bacterium
AAGAAGCAAAAATCAATCTTGAACAAGAAGCAGATTCAGTAGAATTTTCAACAAAAGCAAGTGACAAAACAAAATCTCAAGCAAGCCAAGTTAAGAAAATCGCAATTGGAGCATCTTCTATGTTTGTTCCTGGTTTGGGTCAATTAATTAATGGCGATGGAAAAAGTGCAGCTAAACATTTCTTTGGTTCAGTAGGTTGTACTGCAGGTTTATATGCAGGTGCAGTTTTAGCAGCAGCAAATCCTGTTGTAGGTATTGGTTTAGCAGCTGTAGGTGGAATTGGTGCAGCAGCAATTAGTCTACATAGTATAATTAATGCATATAAAGAAGCATAAAAGAAGTTTTTATATAGTTAAAAAGCTGAGAGTTAATTATTCTCAGCTTTTTTAATTGCATGATTTATAATTTATGGGTTTTTATTCACTTTGTATACTTTTTTCAAGCCAAGAATCGGCTCTAGCACCCGTTATAATTTTTCCATCGGCTCTAATTAAATACCCAAAAGGTTTTTCAGGTCCATTAAAACCATCAACATCAATACAAAATAATTTTAGACATCTATAACTATCAACCAATGTTTTATCAATCCAAGGTTGGTAAGAACTTGGTTTATGCAAGAATAAATACCCTTTAAAATGTGTTTTATGAGAAACAGTAGCACCATCTTGTGTATACACACCAAAAGAATATTTTGAAGACCCTTGAAACATTTCAATTCCGTCTGGAAAAACAATTTCTGCAGTTTGTTTTTCATTTGTTTGACTACTATTACATTGTATATCAATACCACCTTTAATCTCTGCTAAAGTATAATCAGTAATGCATTCTCCAATATGTGCACTTGTATCGTTTGGATAATTATAAGGGTGACAATCTAGTTTCTTGTATGTCACATTATCAGCAAACGTTTTACAAAAATACATTGCATCATTTACATCTCTATTTGTATCAACATAATCTCCGTTTGGTTTTATTCCTAAATTTCCGTTTAAATAATATTTGTCTGAATTAACAAGAGTAAAAATCGTCTGATACAAGATATTGTTAGCTTTTTTAAACTTCATTATGTTTTCATCAGGTTTAGAATTTATTGCAACAGGGATAATGATAGAAGTGATTATTCCAATGACTGTTAGAGTTATCATAACTTCAGCAAGAGTGAATGCTTTTTTAGATTTTAATTTCATCTTTTTTGTTCTCTTTTAGACTACATACATTGTTTGAATTATTGCTTAAAATCAATTTGTGGTCAATAAGGTTACAAAAATTTATAGCTTAGGCAGAAAAATCTTTTCCAAAAGACGAGAATTAAAAATGTCACAAAATGTTTTGGCAGAAAAACTAGGTATTTCAAGAGAACATTTAGCAAAAATAGAAACAGCCAAAAGAACCGTTAGTCTTGATTTGTTGATTGATATAGCCGAAAAACTAAACACAAAAGTAAAAGATTTGATTGATTTTTGAATTTGTTCAAACAGAAAAACTGTGATAATATCAGAATATGAGTATATTAAAAATTATTGAATACGGAAATCCTATTTTAAGGCAACCAACAAAAGAAGTTACTAAAATTTCAAAAAAAATTAAAACATTGATTACAGATATGCTAGACACTATGTACCACGCAAATGGCGTTGGTTTGGCAGCTCCGCAGGTCGGCGAAAATTTAAGGATATTTGTTGTTGATGTATCAGACCCGGATGGGCCTATAAATCCTATTGTTTTTGTAAATCCAAAAATAATCA
>CAKURN010000290.1 GCA_934675695.1 uncultured Candidatus Melainabacteria bacterium
GAATTTAACAATAAAACCAAAAACAGCAGACGAATCTTTGCCTCACAAAACAACAGTCAGAAAAATGGCACAAACAGAAAATGCAATTGTTGCAATTAATGCCGGGTACTTCAAACCGCAAACAGGAACACCTCTAGGAACATTGGTAATCGATGGAAAGGTTTTAACGGGCCCAATTTACAATAGGGTTGGAATAGGTTTTTTTGAAAAAGATGGCGTGGTTTCTTATATGATGGATAATACCGGAATTGATATTTTGGCTTATACAAAATCTTCTACTTTAAAAATAGATAACATAAACCAACCTAGAATGTCGCAAAATCATACTTTATTGTATACAAAAGAATGGGGAAAAATTTCTCCGCCACCACCAAAAAACGGCTACAATATGTTAATAGATGGTAACTTTATAACTAAAATATCAGCAAATCCTATTGAAATAAACGAAAACGAGGTAGTAGTTTCTTCATCAAAAGAAAAAATATCAGCTTTTGCAAAAGATAAAGAAGTTTATATAAATACTGACATTACAGGAAAATTAAAAAATGCAAATCATATAATTGCCGCAGGGCCGTATTTGGTAAAAAATTCAGAAATTTTTGTCGATATTAAAAAACAAAAATTTGAAGCAATAGCAGGCAAAAACCCTAGAAGTGCATTAGGCTACACAAAAGATGGAAATTTGATAATAGTTACAATAGACGGCAGAGAAAAAACTTCAGTCGGAATGACACTAACTGAACTTGCAAATTTGATGAAAAAAATAGGCTGCACAGACGCAATGAATCTTGATGGGGGTTCATCAAGTGCATTGTATGTAAAAAATAAAATCGTAAACGATGCAATAAACAAAGAAGGTGCTTTGGTATCAAATAGTTTAATTATAAAAGAAGAACCAAACGCATTAGTATCTAGTTTGTAGCATTTGGTTCTTTTTATCAAATTTAAAAATTTTTCGCTTTTTCAAAAAAGTAACTTTTTGGATGTCCGCAAACAGGGCATTTTTCCATTGCTTCTTTTCCACTATATGAAAAACCGCATTTACCGCATTCCCAAACAATATCGGTATCTTTTTTAAAGACAGAATTATTTTCCATATTTTGAAGAAGCTTTTTGTATCTATCTCTATGCGTTTTCTCGATTGATGCAACTTTTTCAAATAAAGTAGCAATTTCTTCAAAACCTTCTTCTTTAGCGGTTTTTGCAAAATCAGGATATAAAGTAGTATATTCGTAATCCTCTGATGAAACAGCATCTTTTAAATTCGACATTGTATCGAAGGAAATGTCTTTTGTTAAAAGTTTAAACCAGATTTTTCCATGTTCTTTTTCATTGTTTGCAGTTTCTTCAAAAATTCTTGAAATTTGTTCATAACCTTCTTTTTTTGCACAAGATGCGTAAAATGTGTATTTGTTTCTGCCTTGTGATTCGTTAGAAAAAGCGGTTTGTAGATTTTTTTCTGTTTTTGATCCTTTTAAATCCATAAAATATTATCTCCTTTTTAAATTTTAATCAACAACTATCAATTTATCTTTTCATAAGAAAATCAAATTTGTAAGGCGGGTAGAAAAAATGTCTGTCAAATAAAAAATTGTTTTTAAAAACGCTTCTTTTATTTGAAAAAGTATCAAAAGAATACTTTCCATGGTATTTTCCCATACCACTTTCCCCTACACCGCCAAAAGGCAATTCTTTTGACATAATTTGAGCCATT
>CAKURN010000291.1 GCA_934675695.1 uncultured Candidatus Melainabacteria bacterium
ATGTTCTAGTCTGTTTTTAAAATCAACCAAAGTAAACAATCGAGCATTTGCTAATCTATCCGGAATTTCAGGATTTTTGTCTTCATATTCGTCAATTAAATTATTAACTAATTTCCAATGGTCAATAATTTTCTTTCCGTATTCTTGAGGGTCAGAATCTACGCAAGACAATTTTAGCTGATTAGGGGACAAATCTATGCCTTTCGTTTTTGCATATTTAGAAACTTGTTCTGCAAGCACCGAAGGTATAATTGCAAAGAATATTTTTCCTTCCCTACTTACACCTGAAAAATATTCATCAGCCATTTTTGTATGATAAGCATATCCTTTTTGCACAGCTGTAGAAAATTTTGCTTTGTTTCTGTCATTGTTTTTCCAAAAAGCAGTTAAAAGACTTTTATCTTCTTTTGAAAGAGGTTCACTAAGAGTCATTTGTTTTTCAGAAATTGTTCTATTGAATTTTCGAGCAAACTTTGACAATTCTTTTTTGATTGTTTTGCCTTCATGGGTTTTGTTCCATGCGTAATCCAACACTTTTGAAAATCTTTCTTTTTCTTTTGGATTTTCTTGCCAGTAGGCTTTTTGTCTTTCTGACATTTCGTATATTTTTGATGGATTTTCTGAATAGTATTTTTTTAATCCCTCAGAAATATGTTGTTTATGAGCTTGCGACAAAGGACCTTGCGGAATATAAACAGGTTCGCCGGTTCTTTGTTGACAACGTCTATCTTTTGCTTCTTGTATTTTTTCAGATAGAATTTTTGTAAATTTTTCGTTGTATTCTTTATCAGAAAGTTTCAAAACCGCCCCGTATCTGGTACTCATAATTGGGATATTAAGTTTGGTGTGCATTGCATAGTAGAGGTTTTTGGTTTCAGGAGTTGATGAATTTTTTTGTACATAATCAGCCAAATCATTCAACGACAAACCTTGCCCCCAGTATAATTTTATTAATTGCAAAGACAAATCTTCCCCTGTTGAAAACAATTCTGATTCATCATTTTGAAATCTACCAATGAAACTTTCAGGCACCGCTTGAACTTCGTAAGCTGATTTTACTTCTTTAAATTCAGGATATTTTTCTTTTAATTCATCTAGAGAATAACAATCTAAAACACCTTTGTATTTTTCTAAATGAATGTCTTTTAGAGTTTTTTCAGGGTCTTCTACGAGAGCTGTTTCTATGTTTTCTTTTATATCAGGAGGATAATCTTTTGGGGTGAATTTTTGATAAGTTTCTTCTAAAGAAACACTATACCCGCCCAAAAAAGCAAAATAACCGTTCATAGAAGGCAATTTTGTGTTGTTAATAGTATTAGTTGCAGCTGTTTGCTGTGGTTTTTTGTTTTGTTTAATTCTGTAATTTGTTAAAGAATTGTTGGTGATGCTATTTATTTTCATATTTCTATAATGTTTGCAAAGAAAATTTTTTGTTAAATACAAGATAGAACTTAACAAAACTTCATTATTTTTAAAAAATTGCCTTCTTTGAAAGCATCATTAAATATACATAGTAATCCTTTTGGGCTATTTTTGTTGTTTTGGACTTACATTATATTTTTTATATGGTATAATAGTTGCAAATGTTGTTAGTTGTGTATGTTAGGAGGTTCTATTATGCTTTCTACTCAAAATCAAGGTAATAATACTATTACCAAAACCAAATTAAACGATGAGTTTTCACATTATTTGAAAAAACAATGTTTGA
>CAKURN010000292.1 GCA_934675695.1 uncultured Candidatus Melainabacteria bacterium
GAATCAATACATATTTTTCACGAGTAACGAAGTTAAATGGTGCTCTAGCAACAAAAGGTGTAGCTTCTTTAACAACTTTTGCATTCAAACATCTATCTACCGTTAAAGGCAAAATCGTACCTTCAGGGATTATTGCATAGTCTTCATCATAATAAACATTGTCTAATATATAACCATCTGCTTTTTTAGGTTCAGCAGGTGCTTTTACGACAGGTGGAGCAGGTTTTTCTCTTTCTGCTTTTATTTTTTCGTTAGGTATTCTTTCTGCTGCTTGTACCATATTAAACAAAAATCTTGCCAATTCACCACGTGTTGCAGGTCTTAATGGTTCAAGAGTAGTTTCATGTCCTGGGGTATTGTATACCAAACCTAACATTTGAGCTTGTCCTGATTGAATTAAAGCCCAATCAGGAATTTCTGAATAGTCTTTATATATAGAAACGAAGTGTTTAGCTTGTTCTGTATTGATATTTTCAGGAGCTAAAGCACCCAAAACAATACTCAATGCTTCGATTCTTGTTACATCTCTATTTGGGTAGAAATAATCACCCGGAAGTCCGCTTAACAAACCATAGTAAGAAGCAACCTGAATATTTCTTCTTGCCCAGTGTTTTGAAATGTCTTTATAGTCAAATATTTCAGGTGTGTCTTTTTCATACAAACCAAGGGCTTTAATCGCCATTGTAGCAAATTCGCCTCTTGTAACTTTTTGGTCAGGTCTATAATATCCATCCGGATAGCCAACAACGACTTTTTTGTCAGTCAAAAAAGTAACTGCTTCGTATGCCCAGTGACTAGTAGGTAAATCCGGATAACTGTCAGGACCTTGTTCAAGGGTATAGTTCGCTTTTGCAGGTGCTATAATAAAAGCCAACAAGGTGATGATACTGAATAATGTCTTTTTCATTTATTATACTCCATTTGTATAAGACAATTTTACATGCTAAAGATACTACTTGCAACACTTTTTTGTAGTTTCTCATACATATAAAACACGAAGAAGAAAAATTTTCACCCAAATAGACTAAGCTAAATAATCTAGTCTTGATGAAGAATTGTTCAATGCTGCAAGTTCAGCATTGACAGCCATAAGTTGAGTTTCGTTCATGATATTTTCCATGCCCAAAGAAGCTTCGGCTGCACTAACGGTTGCAAGTCCGCCTGTAAAATAGGGGGAATTTAAAAGACCTCTTTGTGCTGCAGAATTTTGCAACATTTGGTACTCAAGGTTATTTCTTTGAGCGACGAGGCTTTGTTTTTCGAGTTGTCTTGCAATAGATAGCATGTTTTCTCCTTAATTATAGTTGCATATTATCACATTTGTAGTAACTTTGCAATTATTTTGTCTATATAAAACATCTGAACAAAAAAAATTGCTATTCATATCGAAGTGCGTCGATTGGATTTAGTAAAGAAGCTTTATAAGCAGGATAGTAGCCAAAAACAATACCGACCAATCCGGAAAATCCAAAAGACATCAAAATCGGAGGAAAAGTAATCAAAATATCGGTTTTAAACACAACACCAATAAATAAAGCAATGGCAATTCCCGTTACAACACCAATCAACCCGCCAATCAAAGACAAAATCAGTGCTTCTATCAAAAATTGCATTCTAATATCAGAAGCCCTAGCACCGATTGCCATTCTTATTCCTATTTCTTTTGTTCTTTCTGTAACAG
>CAKURN010000293.1 GCA_934675695.1 uncultured Candidatus Melainabacteria bacterium
ATTGTGCTCTTTCGTTTTCGTGGTGCGGAAACATCAAATCAGCTCCACCTGCGTGGATATCAATCGTTGAACCAAGATGTTTTTTGTTCATTGCAGAACACTCAATATGCCACCCCGGACGACCTTTTCCCCAAGGAGAATTGTAACCATGGGCTTCGTCTTTTTTCCACAAAGCAAAATCCAAAGGAGATTCTTTTTTGTCTGTTGTTTCTACTCTAGCACCGTTTAACAAGTCTTTTATCGGTTGAGAAGAAAGTTCTCCGTATTTTTTGTATTTTTCTACTCTAAAATACACATCTCCATCAACACAATAAGCATATCCTTTTTCAATTAATGTTTTAATCATAGAAATCATTTCGCCTAGGGTTTTTGTTGCTCTAGGTTCGATATCCGGTTTTAAAACATTCAAATTGTTCATTGAATCAATAAAAGATTTGTAGAATTTGTCTGTAATGACTGAAGGTTCTACATTTTGCTCATCGGCTTTTTTAAGTATTTTATCGTCAACATCAGTTACATTTCTGCAATAAGTAACGTCATATCCCAAAAATTTCAAATATCTATACAACACATCCCAAGTAATGTAGCATCTGGCGTGTCCAAGGTGTGCTTTGTCGTAGACTGTTGGACCGCAAACGTACATTTTTACTTTGTTTTCTTCTATTGGTTTAAATTCTTCTATTTTGTTTGACAGTGTGTTGTAGATTTTTAGCATATTTTGCTCCATTATTTTCCTTTGTGTTTAAAATTTATTTTCAGATTGTTTACTTGTAAAAGATATTTCTTTAAATCGCCTATGTTTTGTGTTTCTTCTGATAGACTCTTTGCAAATTCAGGTTTTAGAGCTTGGGTATTTGCGATAGAATCTTTAGTTTTTTCAAAATTTGATTTTTTTTCTTCATTATTTAGCGAAGAAATCATTTTATCAATACTTCCATGGTTACTTTTTCCATACAAAGACAGTATTTCTTCTTTCCCTTTTCCGACAGGAAGCCTATATAGCCATTTTAGGGTTTCAAGGTCATTGTTTGAAATATTAACTATACCATATTGATGTGGAACAAACATGATGTCACCCTTTGTTTTTGAATGCCCAAGACCCACGCTGTGACCTATTTCGTGAAGAACTGTGTGAAAAATCTCATTGTCGTCCATATATTGGTGATGAATAATTCCATCTGACAATCCTATTGAAACTTCTGCAGAGTAGTATCTTCCTGATTTGTCATAATTAAAAGTGCAAGAACCCAGAGATTTTCTATCTACTCTTTTCCAGTCGATATTTATGTTTGATTCATACAAATTCATTGTTCTTTCAAAAGAAACAAGCCCTCCTGTCAAGTTTTCCCAAGTGTTAAATCCATCAATCAACAGTTGAGTGTACTTGTATTCGTCATTTGAGCCGGCGGATTTGTACCAGTTGAATTTTCCTATGTAAACTTTTAATGGCATGACATTATCAGGCCAGCGTGTAAGCTTTCCTTTGTTGAAACATTCATCTATATAGGTAATAGTTTGCATATATAATTATAATATCATATAATAAAAACAGAATAAAACTTGAGGGAGAATATAATATTATGATGAATATGATGCAAGTTATGCAACAAGCACAAAAAATGCAAAAAAAATTCAAAGAAACACAAACTG
>CAKURN010000294.1 GCA_934675695.1 uncultured Candidatus Melainabacteria bacterium
GATTTGTTCATCATGACCAACCTTCAATATAAACTCTATTGTGCCGTCATCTCTCAATTTTAAAGAATGTAGGGAATTTCGATAATTTGTTGTTTTTTCTATACCTTTTTTAGTTTTCTTCGTGATTAAAATTTCACCCGAAGACAAACATTCATTAATAATATATCTTATTTTTTCAAAATTGTAAACATGTTTTTTGTTTTCTTTGATTGTTGCTTCGTATTTTGCCCATTGAGCAAGATTTTCCAGGGATTTTGGCTCATTGTTGTCGGGCAAAATTTCTTTCAATTCTATGATTTTTATACCATTTGGAGAATTTTTTTCAAAATTTTCTATAAAATCTTCTTTTAATGGTTCTAAAGTTTGAAAATTTACAAGTTCACAACAAGACTCGATAAAAATAGGCAAAGCAGGTGAATAAGAAATCTTGGGCATTTTGTTAAAACCCTCTGACAAAACGAGTTTTACTCCGCATCTTCTAAAGATTTTTTGTATGAGATTTTGCCAATCTAAGTGAGAAATAAAACGCAGCTCATCTGTTTTTGTTGTTTTGAGTCGGTATTTGTAGATGTTTTTCATCATTATTTTGATAGTTTTTTTTGAATGTAATCAGTGATAGAAGTTTGTCGTTTTAAAATGATGTTGTTTTGAATTTCGTTTAAACGATTAATAGCTCCTATTGTTTTTGCTAATTGCTTTCTTTTAACTTCTTTTGCAAGATGATTCAACTCTTTTGTATTAATAAAATTGTCTAGAAAAAATGTGTTCATACCTATAGACTAGCATTTTTTGTTAAAAAAGTTAAATTCTTTATCTTTGTTAACATTTAAGGACGTTTTTTTACTATGCTAATAAATTTGTCTATAAGTTCAGAAAGCATTAGCGAGAGTTTTTTGTGGTCTAAAATTGTGAAATCAACTGTTTCTGTTTCGTAGAGTCTTTTTTGGTCATTATCTACAATAGAAAGTCGAATAACGGTGTGTTCCATTCCGTCGTATTCGAGTGCAAAACTAGCACAAACATCGCCTCTTGAAACGCTAAAGAGCGATTTGTTTCCTGTATAAGCGTTGATTGCAAAGTCTTGTTGTTTGATTTTCAAGATGTTTTCATACTTTTTGAAGACAGGTATGACAACAAATTTTAGTTTTCTTTTGTATGCTTGATTGAATAGCATAATGCTTGTTTTGTCAAATACTGATTGAACTTCCGGAATATTGGTCGGAAGTTGTTCTTGTTTTAGTTGTTCTTTTTGTTTTTGTATTATTTCTTTTGGTGTTTCAAAGTTTATTTTTGGTTGATTTTTTGTTGAATAAAAATCAGAAGCAACAATTAAAGAATTTGTATTTTCGCTAGCTTTGTCTAATGCATCAGATAAAGCTTCTGTAATGTCTTCAAACTTCTGTTCTTGAACTTCAACTACTCCGGCGTTTGCTCCGCAATCTACACCCAGATTGTTATTTATTCTTTCAAAGACGCTATAAGCACCGTTTAGTTTTGTTTTTTGTAAATAAATATAGTATTTGTCTATATCTTTTATTACGATAGAGTCGTTTAAACGAATGGATTTTTTTATTATTTAGATAAATTCTTTTTGGTTTTTGTAACTAGGGTATTTTTTGTAAGGTGAAATCAAAA
>CAKURN010000295.1 GCA_934675695.1 uncultured Candidatus Melainabacteria bacterium
ATGTTGCAACGACCCCTATGACGCTACTTGGGTTTCCTACTCCTGCAGCTTGTTTTTTGTATCGTGCATCAATTGCAAAAGCTGTTGGAGAATATGATCCTTGTTGTACTTATTATGAAGACCATGATTATTGGCTAAGATTGTTTTTGAAAGCTCCGATTGGAAATATTCCGGAAGAACTTTATATGTATCGTCGTCATCAAAACAGTTTAACCGTAAAATCTAACGACAAAGCGGCAAAAGTCAGGATTTTGACTTCTATAAAATATTTATCTAAATATATCGAAAAATTTCCTGCATACAAATACAAAATGTTAGAAGAATTTGAACTGTTAAAAGCAATATATGAAGAAAACGATTCTGATTATGAAAGAATTAAAAAAAATTACTCCAAAAAACAATTGTGTTTTAAACTGAAGATTATTTATAGAATAACAAATTCTAAATGGCAATTAAACAAAATCAAACAATTAGGCTTATTTTATAAATTAAAAGCGCTAAGGCTCTATTTGAAAGGAAGAAAAGCAAAGTGAAAAATATTTTAGTGGTTTTTGGAACAAGACCGGAAGTTATAAAACTAGCTCCAATAATATTAGAATTAAGAAAACAACCTGATAAATATAATGTTATTGTATGTAATACAGAACAACAAAAAGAATTGTCAAATCAGACTTTAAATTACTTTGGTTTAAAAGCTGACATAAATCTAGATTGCATGCGTCACAATCAAACTTTAGCAGAAGTTCAAATAAGGATTTTAGACGGCTTAAATAAAGTCTTTCAAGAAAATAAAATCGATGCAACTTTTGTCCAAGGCGACACTATGACTGTTTTGTGCGGCTCATTGATTTCTTTCTACAATAAAGTTCCACTTTACCACGTAGAAGCAGGTTTGCGTTCTTATAATTTATTTGAGCCATTCCCTGAAGAAGCTATACGCCAAATGTCGGGAAGAATCGCAGATATCCACTTTGCTCCTACAGAAGCTAATAAAGAAGCACTTTTAAAAGAAAATATTGATTCTAAAAAAATACATGTTGTTGGAAATACTGTAATAGACGCCCTACATTGTTTATCTAGTGAAACTATGGAAACAGCTAAAAAGTTTTTTGCTGATAACAATATAGAAATTAATGACAAATTAATACTAATCACAATCCACAGGCGTGAAAACCATGGAGAAAGAATAGAACAAATTTTATCATCAATTAAAAAACTTGTAGAAAAATACTCAAACCACACATTCATTCTGCCTGTACATCCAAATCCAAACGTAAAAGACAAAGTCTATAATGTTTTATCAAAATATGCAAATGTGAAACTTCTTTCACCATTAGATTATCCTAATTTGGTTTACTTGATGAAAAATGCAAAATTAATTTTAACTGATAGCGGCGGGATTCAAGAAGAAGCTCCAACGTTCGGTTGTCCAACGTTAGTTATGAGATATGAAACAGAAAGAAAAGAAGGCGTTATAGCAGGAGTATCTGTTTTGGTTGGTGCTGACGAAGATAAAATAATCAACTATGCTTCAAAAATCTTAGATAACGACTTCGCTTCTACTCGTCTAAAAGTTCAAAATCCTTATGGGGACGGCACCACTTCAAAAAGGATAGTCGATATATTAAAAGTAGT
>CAKURN010000296.1 GCA_934675695.1 uncultured Candidatus Melainabacteria bacterium
CCGATAATGTACCATTAATCGAAATAGCATAATCAAAAAGTTCGTCTTTCAATTTTTCAAAATTTTCTTTTTCGATTTTATCATCTAAATCTAATGCAAAATTCGGATGAATATTTCCATCTCCCGCATGCCCCATAACAGCGGTTATTATGTTGTATTTTTTTGACAATTTTTGGCAAAATCTCACAAAATCAACGATTTTATCTCTCGGGACAACGATATCTTCTGTAACAACATTAGGTTTTAGTTGTGCAAGTGCAGAAAAAGCACTCCTTCTTGTTTTCCAGATGTTTTCGTTTTCTTCGTCGTTTTTGGCTTGAATTATTTTTGATGAAGAAGATTTTTCTAAAATTTCTTTCAAAATCTTTAGTTCATAGTTTACACATTCAGAAAACCCGTCCAATTCGACCAACAAAACCGCTTCTTTATCCACCAAAAGCCCGACAGGGTTGAAGTTTTCTATCGTTTGGATTGTTGTTTTGTCTAAAATATCAATAGTAGAAGGGATAAAGCCTGAATTTATTATATTGTTTACGCATTTTGTTGCATCAATCAAATCGTCAAAATACGCAAGCGTAAGAAGTTTTTTTTCGGGTTTTGGGATTAATTTTAGAGTTATTTTAACAATAAGCCCCAAAGTACCTTCAGACCCCACAAATAAAGAAGTCAAATTGTAGCCTGTGACGTTTTTTGCAAGATTTTTAGAAGTTTCAATAACGCTTCCATCAGCCAAAACGACCTCCAGATTAATAACATAATCTTTTGTATTTCCATACTTAAAAGTTCTAGGCCCGCCTGCACATAGTGAAACCGCTCCTGCAACCGTCGAAACCGCTAAATTAGATGGGTCAGGCGGAAAAAACAAATTCAATTTGTCCAGTTCTTTGTTTAAATTTCCAATCACAACATTCGGCTCTACTATTGCAATTAGGTTTTCTTTGTCTATTTTTAGTATTTTGTTCATTTTTGAAAAATGAATAACAATACAGTCTTTAACTGGTCTTGTTGCACCTGCGTGGTTTGTGCCTTGTGCTCTTGGAACAATTTTTATTCCATATTTTTGACAAATTTTTACGATTTCTATAACATCATCTTTATTTTCAGGAAAAGCAACTGCCAAAGGCAAAATCACTTCTTCGGGATTTTGAGAAGTATCATAAGCATAAACAAAAATGTCTTCTTTTTTAAAAAGGACATTTTTTATATTTTTTTTCAATTCTGAAATAAATTTTTCATTTTTTGTCATAAAAATATTCTACTATAAAAAAATTTATATAAAAAAATAGAGTGCTATTAAAAAGCACTCTATTTTAATTTTTGTTGTAGTTCAAAACTAAATTTCATCTCTATTGAAAATTTTCACTCTTATTGGTTCAAGAAGAATAAAATCAACTCTTTGACCGGCGTGAATGTATTCGTTTTGACCATGGATTACATTGTAGCGAGTTCTGGTCAAATACGGGTCGTTTCTGATAACTCTCATATCTGCACTACGTTCACCAACGCCTGCTACAATATTTAATTCGCCAATGCCTTTGTTATCTGTAACATTTGTTGTTTGAAGTGCCATATAGGCGTTTTTGATTAATCTGGTTGGACGAGTAACTTTGATTACTTTTCCATCGATTTTAA
>CAKURN010000297.1 GCA_934675695.1 uncultured Candidatus Melainabacteria bacterium
CTGCAGTATCGATAATATCATCAAACATCACACAAACTTTGTCTTTAACATCTCCTATTATGTTGCATGCTATTGAACTATTATGTTTATCTCTCCTTTTATCTATGATTGCAATTTGAGCCCCTACTTGTTTTGCTAAAGCTCTTGTTCTTTTTACACCACCCATATCAGGAGAAACGCAAACAAGTTCAGCGTTTTGAGTGTCTATATTTTTTACATAATTTACGATAACAGGAGTAGCGTATATATGATCAACTAAAATATTGAAAAAGCCTTGGATTTGACCTGTATGCAAGTCCATTGCAAGAACTCTGGTTGCACCGGCTTGAGTTAGTAAATCGGCAACTAATTTTGCAGTAATTGCTTCACGACCGGAAGCTTTTCTATCTTGTCTAGCATAACCATAGTATGGAATAACCGCTGTTATTGATTTTGCTGAAGCACGTTTAAATGCATCTAACAATATCAACAATTCAACTAAATTTTCATTAACGGGATTGCATATAGGTTGAACAATAAAAACGTCATCCCCACGAACCGAATCTTGAATTTGGACATAAATTTCACCGTCTGAAAAATCTTTTATTGTTATAGGTTCTAAACTTGTACCCAGATACTGTGCTATTTCTTGTGCTAAGGGGTTGTTAGAGCGACCTGAAAAAAGTTTTATATCATGTGTCGGTAAAATCTTTTGAATTTTTTCCAATTCAGCCTCAAGTTCCAAGCTCATTTTAATTATTCTCCTTTTTTGTTTTAACCCAATTTTTAATTTCTTTTTGAGAAGTTCTAGCAATTGCAAGCGAATCTTTTTCAACATCTTTTGTAATACAGCTCAGGCCTGCAACAAAAGCATCTTCGCCAAGCTCAACAGGTGCAACAATTACAGAATTTGAACCAATAGAAACTCTATCTTTTAAAATTGAGGTTTTCTTTTCTTTTGTGATTGAATTGTAATTTGCAAAAATTGTACCTGCACCAATGTTTACATTTTTTCCGATAACAGCATCACCCACATAAGAAAGATGACAAACATTAGTGTTGTTGGATATTTGAGCATTTTTTAATTCAACAAAATTTCCGATTTTGCAATTTTCACCAACATTGCAATTACCTCTAAGATGAGTCATAGGACCAATTTTGCAATTTTTTGCAATTGTGTTTTTGCCTTCTATATATGTGTTTGGATAAACTATTGTATCAGAGCCGATTTCGGTTTCCGGAGAAATAAAAGTAGATAAAGTATCTACAATCGTTACACCATCTTCCATAAGTTTGTTTAATTTTCTTTCGTTCATTATTTTTGTTGCAACAGCAAGATTTTGTCTAGAATTGATTCCATAGATTTCTTTATTGTCTGAAGCAACATAGCCACAAACTTTTAATTTGTTTTCTTTTGCCCATTTGATTATGTCTGTTAGATAATATTCGCCTTGAGCGTTTGTGTTTTTTAGTTCAGAAAACGCACGACAAACTTTTTTCCAATTTAAAAGATAAATTCCTGTATTAACTTCTTTTATTTGTTTTTGAATATCTGTAGCGTCTTTTTGTTCAACAATTTCAGATACTTCGTTTAACTCATTTCTAACAATTCTTCCATAGCCAAAAGGGTCATCAAACAATGTCGTC
>CAKURN010000298.1 GCA_934675695.1 uncultured Candidatus Melainabacteria bacterium
GTGCAAGCGAAGAAGCAAAACAAAAAGTTCAAGCAAGGCTTGAAATTATGGGCAAAGAATCAGCACAATTTTTGCTGCTTCATCCACCTTATGATGACATTATAAAATTTTCTGACAAAAAAGAAGATTTGTCGAATTGTTCAACAACAGAAGAATTTTACGAATTGTTTAAACAAGTTGCAAAAAACGGTTACGATTTATTGGAACAAAACCGTTTTGCAGCGTTAATTATTGGCGATAAATATGCAAATAGCAGATATTATTCTTTAGGTTTTGAATGCCAAAGGAGAATGGAAGAATTAGGATTTGTAACTAAAGCTGTCATTGTAAAAAATATTGTAGGCAACGAAAAAGCTAAAGGAAAGAATGCTAATTTGTGGCGATACAGGGCACTTGCCGGAGGTTTTAATATTTTTGAACATGAATATATAATGATTTTTCAAAAAACAAAACTGAAGAAAGTGAAAACTAAGTAAGACAAGAAAGAGAATAGTAAACCTTGTAAATATTACAAGGTTTTTTTTATTAAAAAATAAAAAAGCTAAAAATGCCTGTATTTGTTGGTTTATTGATTTTAATATTAAGGTTTGTAAAAATTTATCTTTACAAAAGAGCATTTTTTTAACAAATATCGTTTTATATTAATATATAGTTATTTTTCTTTGGAGGAACTATGAAAAAGTTTTTTAGTATACTTGTTTTAACTTCTTTAATGCTTAGTATGAGTGTTCTTGCTAGAACAACATACAATCCCGATAATACAATAAACATCAGTAGTACAATTCGTGGACAAAAGAAACTCCGCCAAGAACAAAAAATTGCTCAAAAAAATAGAAAAATGGAAGCTGCAGCTGCTGCAAAAATAGATTATAACAACAACAGTAATTGCATTCCTTATGACATTCAACCTATGAATCGAAAATAAATTAAAATAAAATTAAAAATTAAAACCGCCTTAATTTGGCGGTTTTAAAGTATTATTTGAAAAATATCTGATGTAATTGCCTAAGCAGTTATCTAAGAACTAAACCTGTGATATTTTTTTCAAGTCCTGCTTTAATTTTATTGATTTCTGTTTGAATGATGTCATCTGTAAGAGTTTTGTTTTCATCTTGCAGAGTAATTCTATAAGCAAGAGATTTTTTGCCTTGTTCAATATTTTCACCTTCGTATGTATCAAATATTTTTGAACCTTTGAAGATGTTTTTGTCTGCCACTTTTTTGATGGTTTTGTTTATTGTTTCGTTTGTTATGTTTTTATCGACAACAAATGCGATATCTCTTTGAACAGAGCCAAAGACAGGCAATTTTTTGTATTTTGGAGTTGTTTGATTAACAGATGAAATGACTTCTTCTAAATCAATTTCAAAAACAAACAAAGGTTGGTTTAGTTTCATTTTGTCAGCTAATATTGGGTGAAGTTTTCCTATATAGCCAATTGAATTTTTACTTTTACCCAAAATTGAAATAGTTGCAGCTTGTGCAGGGTGAAGAAATTCAAAGTTGTTTTTGTCATTTTCTGAAAATTCTGTATAAATAATTCTCTTTGACAATCCCAATTCGTCAAATAAATTTTCTAAAACCCCTTTTAATGCGAAAAAGTCGTAAGTGTTTTTGTTAATTAA
>CAKURN010000299.1 GCA_934675695.1 uncultured Candidatus Melainabacteria bacterium
TGATTGGAATGTCAAATTTTCAAATTCAAAAAGTGCTTTGTTTTTTGCGATTTTTAGTGTCAAATTTTCATCTTCAATCATTGAAGAAATTCTTTGCAATTCTAAAAGAGTCTTTCCTGGGATAATGAAATTTATTGGTTCTTCTTCTGAATTTTGGATTTCTTTTTGTATTCTTGCCAATCTGTTTCCATCAGTTGCAGCCATTTCCAGAACATTTGCCGTAACATTAAATGCAACCCCTGTAAGAACAGCTTGGGTTTCTTGTGTAGAAACCGCAAATAGTACTTGTTTTAAGGCTTTTGAAAATTCATTTTTATCTAAAACAATGGTTTTAAAACTATCCGGTGCGTTGTTGTCTGTAGTTTTTGGAAATTCTTCAGGATTTAAACCTATCAAATAAAATTCTGTTTTTCCACTTTTTATTTTTACGTTATCGGTATCGTCTTCTGTTTTGAATTTTACTTCTGAAGAAGAAAGACGAGAAACGATTTCTAGAAGTTTTTTTGCATTTAAAGTTATTGCACCTTCTTCTATAACTTCTGCATTCGTTTTATATTCAATAGCCAAATTCAAATCTGTAGCAGTTAATTTTATTCTATCTGAAGAAACTGTTTCTATTAATATATTAGACAAAATAGGTTGAATGGCTTTTTGTGCTGTAATTTTTTCTACAATTTTAATACTATTGGCAAAATCTTCTTTGTTTAAAATGATTTCCATATAACTGGTTCCTTATAAAATTATACTAAAATTATAGTATAAAAAATTTAAACAAAAACAAAATGACTTCTATTTGGTAAACTTTTTTTAAAAAAATATATTATATATAAATAAATATATATTTATATATAGAATTAATAATTTATAATAAAGACATAATATTTGTGCAAAAAGGTTCAAAAATAGCTCTACGACTGAATGTTTCATGTTCAAAACTTTTCTTTTTTAACAACAAAAAATCAACAAAACAAAAAACCTCCAAAAACATCATTATTATTGCATTTTCTTTTTGAAAAACATTTTAAAAAACGAACACTATCTATAACTGAATGTAACGTATATTTTATTAGTTAAACGCAATGTTGTTTGAAAAACTGTGCAAAACTATTGTTGAAAATTATTTTATATTAAACAGGTTTTAAACAGGGTTTTGCACAATCTTGTTGAAAAGTTGTTGCAAAATTTAACCCTCTCTATAACTGAATGTAACGTATATTTTATTAGTTAAACTTAATGTTGTTTGAAAAAATGGAGTTTTTGTTTGAAATAAAAAAGAAATAAACAATAAAAAAACGAGTTTTTTGTTTCATCAAATAAAAGCTAATAAAAAACACCAAAAAACAGTCATAATGATGTTTTTAAGTGTTTTAAGAAGATATATATTAATAAACCAAAGTAATCTAAAACTTCACGAGAATTTTTAGATTTTCTTTTTTTTCATTTTCTTTAAATGCGACTTCAAATTCATCTACATCAAAAACTCCGGAAACAAGCGGTTTTACATCGATTTTTCCTTTTTCAAGAAGTCTTAAAATAGGTCTGAATTGTCCGCATCTAGAGCCTACAATTGTTATTTCATCTACAACGATAGATGCCAGATTTAATCCTTCACGTGCCACTATTG
>CAKURN010000300.1 GCA_934675695.1 uncultured Candidatus Melainabacteria bacterium
AATAGAAGACAAATAACACCAATAATACAAATCGCTATTATGTCAAGTATATCTATTCCATTATCTTTAGCTTCTGGATTTAAAAAACAATCAATTTCAGAAAGACAATTCACAGCAATTCCCATTATAGGAGTAGTTATATGTTCCATTATAAAAAAATATACTTCTCTCATTGCGACAAGAAAAACTGAAGAACGAATTATTCCTTCTAGTAGAATTTTTTGCTTATTTGTTAAATTTAGTTCCATATATCATCCAATATAGCTTTTGGCACTATTATATCATGGATTGTAAAAAATGGCTTTAGATAACCTTTTTTCATTTGGTTATATCCAGCTTTAACAGTTTTTCTTTCATCACCTTTATTAAAATCATAAGTATCATACATTTTAATATGCAAATTTCCTTTTTCGTCTAGAAAAATATTTCTAAAATCTGCCTTTCCTATCGCATTGTGAAAATTATTTTTTGGTCCATATCCTCTTTCGCCATATTTTGCAAATTCATCTGAAAATTTTCCTTTTTGTAAAATTTCTTGTTTGTGATTTTTAATCATATTTAAAAAATCTTTGTTTTGAATTAGTCTTTTAACCGGTTTTGAATTTGATTTGAAATAATAACCTTTGATTTTATTTATATCAAAATTGTAATCTTTGAATTGCTCAGATATTTTTCCTTTTAAAAATTCTTTTTCTGATGCTACTTTAGGGTCATTGTAATTGTCTAATGAAATTGTATCTTTGATATAATTTCTATCTTTCATATCAATTCCATGGGATAAATCCAACATTCCCGCTCCATCTGGTCCTGCAGCTAGTTTTGCAAGCCAATCCAATTTTTTATAATTTTTTCCAATAGCTTCTTCCATTCTTTCTTGAGTCACATATTTTTTTTCTAGTTTGACAAACTCTTTATCTGCAAGTTTTTTAAGCTCATTTATTGGAGCATACAAAACCTGTGCCGGAGTCACTACATCTTTTAGAATATTTAGAAGATGGTTTCTATATTCTTTTTCTGATTTTTCTTTTTTAGATGATTCACCATACAAAATATCAGCAGGAGATTGTTTTGTTTCTGTTTTTTCGATTCTAGCTTTTAAAACATTTTGTCCACCAGCACCGCTATTTTCTCCATCGCCAAATGTAAATCTTCCTATTTCGTCACGTGGGTGTTTGCTTTCGTCCCAAGTCATATTTTTTCCTCCTTTTTAAAATATATTCTAATTATGAACTATTTTTCTAAAAACCGCACTAAAATAGCCAAAACTCTAGACTGTAGTCCAAAAAACAGGGTTTTAGATTGATAAATTAAAAAAATATGATATAATCAGCAAAATAAGATAAAAAAGGAGCTATATTGGACAAAATATGGAACTAAATTTAACAAACAAGCAAAAAATTCTACTAGAAGGAATAATCCGCTCTTTAGCTTTTCTTGTTATAATGAGAGAATTTGCATTATTCACATTTGAGTATGTCACAGGCTCTGTGATTAGGGCTGTAAATTTTTGTCTAGATTTTGTTCCTGATTTTGACTTGTCATTTGTTAGTCAATTGATAGTTGACACTATAACAATTCCGTTGATATTATTATACTTTTTTGTTTGTTTCGAGTT
>CAKURN010000301.1 GCA_934675695.1 uncultured Candidatus Melainabacteria bacterium
TAGCATGAATAATCTCTGTTCCTGCCCAATAGTTGTTTTTAACGTCTACAATTTCTAGTGCATTAGCAATACTAAAGAAAAACATAGCTAATGTAATAATGAGTAATTTTTGTATCTTTTTCATTTATACCTCAAGATATATTTATACACTATAACTATGAAAATTCTACTATAACTGAAGGCGAAAATCAAATAATAAATATTACATTTTGTAAAAAATTTTAAAGAAAAAATAAAAAATATCCGTAAAAAATAAAAGGTGACAAAATGATAGATTTTCTAAAACTTACATCGCAACAAATAAACAAACCCTCAAATGCCGAGGGAGATTTTCGTGTCAATACAAAAGACAATGAACCTGTTAGTATCCATGAAATAGATAAAAAAGAGGTTCTACAACCGCAAAACAATTTTTTTGAACAAATAGCAACTTTAGAAGATTCTATTTCTTCTGTAGAAAATGAAGACACAAAAGACGCAGAAGAAAAAGGAAATGTAACTTTTATTGAAAATTGCAGTAATGTTTTGGAAGAAAAAAGCCAAGCACTGAATAATTTGAATCTTGAACTTTCAAAAGCAAGTGAGGATTTAGCTTCTGTAGAAGAAGAATTTTCTTATGCAGCGAATTTTTTAGCAAATGTAATGAACGCTCCAAATGATGAAAAAGACGAAGAACAAATACAAGAAGCAACCCAAGATTTTATAAAAGCACAAGAAAAATTTTCTAAAGCAAAAGAATATGAAAATACCTTAAAAGAAGCAATCTCCTCAACCGAAAAAGAAAAAGAAGGTGCAAAACAAGAGCTTTTAGGGTATGTTGAAATTTTAAAAAATGAACAAGAAAAATTAAAAGCAAACCCAACAGAAAATATTGAAGAAGCGGAAGATTTGCAAACAACAATAGATGAACTAAATGAAGAAATTTCAATATCAGATGAAAATTCTAATACAATAAAACGACAACAAGAAGAAAAAGAAAAAAATATAACAACCAAAAGACAAGACACTCAAAATCAAACATGGACAATAGTAAACGAAGATAACACAATATCGCAATATTATGATGACGGGTCTGTTCGGACTTTTAGTGTTGAAAAAGACGAAAATGGCGAAAAATTTGTTACATTTTCAGATTCAACAACAAAACAAACACAAATCGAACCTCCAACTGACGAAGAAAAAGAAAAAAACGATTTTTTAGAAGAAATAGAACAATACATAAACTAAGAAATTTTTAACTTATGTAAATTTATTCTCATACTTTGGTATAATATCCTCCATTTGGTGGATATAATTAAAAGCAATGGAGATTATTAAACTATTAAAAGATTATTCTGATACTTCAACAAAAGGCAAATACAGCGAGTATTTGTCAAACAAACTCGATTCTTGTATTTGTGTCGAAAAAATCAAAAATAAGAACTTTATGATTAAATATCTTCAACCGATAAACGACATATTAATATATACAACAGAATTGCCTTGTTGCAATATGAAAAGAATCTCTAATCCGAATTAAACCCTGTGTCTTCTTCCAGATTTTGACTTGTTCTGGCACTAACAGCCAGTTTGTCGCATCTTTCATTAAATTCATTTGAATTGTGACCTTTAACC
>CAKURN010000302.1 GCA_934675695.1 uncultured Candidatus Melainabacteria bacterium
AGCTTCACCATGGATTGTTACAGAAGATAGTTTGGCTTATTCTGTAATTCCTGCAAATAGTGGTACTTGTGGTACAAAAGCTGATATTATGGCAGCTGCTACAGTAGAGGCTGCTTCTAAAGCTTCTTGTTTAGTTGTTTTGGTTGACGTTAACGGTCTTGCTAAAGGTCCAAACAAATTTGAACAACAAGTTATCGCCGGTGTTGCTTCAACTGCTAAAATGAACCAATTAGAAGGTGATAGATACTATATCTTCGTTGGTAACGATGGTGTTTCATCTGGTCCAAAAGCAGTTACTGTTTCAGGTCGTTTGATGTCTGATATGAAATAATAAAAATAAAAAATATATTTCTAAACAAATAAAACCGATTAATTTTAATATTAAGCGGTTTTTGTATTATAAAAATATAATTAATATAAGTGCTAAAAAAATCTCACAAGGTATAACTCTTGTGAGATTTTTTAATATTATTTAAATTGTTTAGAATTAACCACGAATTCCTAATTCTTTAATCAAGCTACGGTATTTATCAAGGTCAGCGTTTTTCAAATAAGTAAGCATACCTTTTCTTCTACCAACCATAACTAAAAGACCACGTTTTGCTTGGAAGTCTTTTTTGTTTGATTTTAAGTGTTCTGTTAATTCAGAAATTTTTTGTGAAAGCATAGCGATTTGTACTTCGATGTTTCCGCTATCTTTTTCGGTTTTGCCAAATTTTTTGATGATTTCTTGTTTGTTTTTTAAATTGATTGTCATTTTTCTTTCCTTTTTGTTATACTTTTTGACATTTTTAATTTTAGAATAAACATATTTTTTTTACAAATGTTTAACAAAAAAGCAGCCTAATTGTTAAGCTGCTTTTTACAATATGTTTTATATTATTAATTGAAAAATCTTTTCAATAAACCACTAAAACCGCAACCATGACGAGCTTCGTCTTTTGCCATTTCATGAACTGTATCATGGATTGCATCAAGTCCCAATTCTTTTGCTCTTTTTGCAATTTCCATTTTAGCAGCACAAGCACCATGCTCAGCTTCTGCTCTCATTTCTAGATTTTTCTTTGTAGAATCTGTTATAACTTCGCCTAACAATTCTGCAAATTTTGCAGCGTGGTCTGCTTCTTCTAGAGCATATCTTTTGAATGCTTCAGCTACTTCCGGATAGCCTTCTCTATCTGCAACTCTAGACATAGCAAGATACATACCAACTTCTGTGCATTCGCCGTTAAAGTGGTCTTTTAAGCCTTGTAAAACTTCTTTATCTACATCTTTTCCAATACCTACAACATGTTCTGTTGCATAAGATTTATTATCTGTTGCTTTGTTAAATTTTGTTGCTTTACATTGAGGGCAAACTTCTGGAGCATTTTCTTGTTCTGTTGTCCAACCGCATACCGCACATACCCATTTTGTCATTTTATTCTCCTTTCAATTTTTTTACAATTGCTTTTGTAAATTCAGTCGTTGTGGCATTGCCTTTTAAATCTTTTGTTAAGCAAGTGCCTTCTTCTAAAACTTCAAACACAGCGTTTTCAATGTCTTTTGCGATTTTGTTTTCGCCTATGTATTCTAACATCATAACACTACTCATCAACAACCC
>CAKURN010000303.1 GCA_934675695.1 uncultured Candidatus Melainabacteria bacterium
ACATTTAAAAATCCTTTCTTATCTCAAATAATCTCAAGATATAAAGACTATTTTGAAATAATTAAAGATAACATTTCATTGTCAAAAACAAAATCGTCATTCATTTTATCAAATGGCATTTTTTCTAAAACTTCTTTTGTAAAAGCTCTGTAACCTGTGTGATATTCAGACAAATTTGCCCCTGTTAGAATATTTTCAAATATAGTCAAAAATCTGTTTGCAAAGTATTTGTATCGAGGCATTTTTGAATGTTTAGCACCATTATTCAAAAATCTTGACGCAATAACACAATCATATTCACCATAAGCAAGCATAGTTGCTAATGTTGGTACTAATTTTGGATCATATTGATTGTCGGGGTGAAGCATAATAACAATATCAGCGTCTAGTTTTAGTGCTTCTTTGTAACATGTTTTTTGATTTTTTCCGTAACCTGAGTTTTTATTATGTACAAAAACCTTTATACCTAAAGACTTTGCTATTTCAACAGTGTTGTCTTTCGAGCAGTCATCAGTCAATATAATCTCATCAACAAATTCTTTTGGAATATTATCAAATGTTTCTTTTATAGTTAAGCCTGCATTATATGCAGGCATTACTATAACAATTTTTTTGTTGTTTAACAATATACTATACCTTTGGTAAATTTCTTAATCTTAAATGCAATTCTCTTAATTGTTCTTCAGAAGCCAAAGAAGGAGCATCTGTCATCAAATCTTTTGCTGCTGAATTTTTAGGGAATGCAATAACTTCTCTGATTGATTGAGCTCTTAATAACAATGCAACCAATCTATCCAAACCTATAGCCAAACCGCCATGTGGAGGAGTTCCGTATTTGAACGCATTAACTAAAAATTCAAATTTGTTGTGAATGTCTTCTTCGCTCAATCCTAGAGCTTCAAATACTTTTCTTTGAATTTCCGCATCATGGATTCTGATTGAACCGCCACCTAGTTCGTTTCCGTTGTAGATAATATCATAAGCAATTGATTTTACATTGCCTTTATCAGATTGAAGTTTGTCTATATCTTCTAAAGCAGGCATAGTGAATGGGTGGTGAACTGATTTGTATGTGCCATCTTCAAAACTGTATTCAAACAATGGGAAATCTACTACCCACAACAAATCATGGATTGATTCATCTATCATGTTTAATTTTTTACCGAAATACAATCTGAATCTGCCTAAAACATCAAATACAATAGCTGGATAATCAGCAACGAAAAATACGATATCACCGTTTTGAGCTTCGGCTCTGGTTTGAATTTCTTTAATTTGATCTTCATTTAAGAATTTCAAAACAGGAGATTTTACACTACCATCTTCCATATAAGTAATCCAAGCTAAGCCCTTAGCACCAAAAGAAATTGCAAGATTTCTTACATCGTCCATTTCTTTTCTGGAGTAGCCTGCAATACCCGGGATTTTGATAGCTCTAACAGTTCCACCTTGTTTGATTACGTTTTTAAATGCTTCAAATGTTGATGCTTCCATTATATCTGTCACATCAAACAATTCTAGTCCAAAACGAGTATCCGGTTTGTCTGAACCGAATCTATCCATTGCTTCACGCCAAGTTAT
>CAKURN010000304.1 GCA_934675695.1 uncultured Candidatus Melainabacteria bacterium
TCCTGATTGCATACGCTTTTGGCAAGAAAAACATTATACAAACAAATAGTAAAAGTATTTTATATAATTTTGTTTTTATTAGCACCATAAAGTATCAAAATCGTCCTTTGCAAAACATGATAACACAATATTTTAAACATGTGTACATTGTTCTTTGGGTATTTTTTCTAATGTAATAATTTTCAAAATTTTGTAAAATTAAACTACAATGCGAAAATTTATTCCTAAAAAACAAAACCTAGAAGAAGCATATACAAATTACAAAATAAAAGACTATCTAAACAGATACCTAAAAGAATTGCAACGCCATTTTAACGTTTCAGACAAAAAAATGAAGTTGCTGCTTTTGGAGGTGTATAGAGATTTAAAACCTTTTGATTTTGTAAAGAAAATTTGTTGTGCTAAAATGCAAATGGAAAAATTTTTGAAAAAGGAAATAAAATGGAAATAAAAGCCTTTCCAAACGGAATTTTTGGAGCAACAACGTATTTGGTTTATGATGAAACTTCTAAAGAAGCTGTTTTAATTGACTGCACTTGTGGAGTTTTTGAGATTGTTAATTTTATAAAAAAAGAAAAATTGAATTTAAAATATATTTTAATCACCCATGGGCATTTTGACCATGTTTATTGCGTTTCAGAAATGAAAAAACACTTCCCGATTGTGCCAGTGATGATACATAAAGATGATATTGACCTACTAAACCAAGTAGGAGTTCAATGTTCAATGGCAGAAATAAATGAAATAGAAATACCTTGTGTTGATGCTTTAATTGACGAAAAAACAAAAAATCTCACTATAGGTTCTATTCCGATTACAATAATCCACACAAAAGGGCATTCAAAAGGCGGCGTGTGCTATTTGATTAAAGACAAATTGTTTTCAGGTGATACATTGTTTAAAGAATCAGTCGGAAGATGCGATTTGTATGGGGGAGATTTTTCAGAAATTGAACAAAGTATCAAAGACAAACTCTTTACCCTAGATGAAAATATAACAGTTTACCCCGGTCATGGCTATCCTACTACAATTTCCCATGAAAAAAGCTACAACCCATATTTCGGTTCAAATTGTTAATCAAAATAAACTTTTGAAATAACGCCCAAAGGAGTTTTAAATATATCAACAGCTTGTGCTTTATTGTATACTTCATCTTTTAAATACAAATTCAAGATATAACAAACGCAAGGTTTCTTAATTCCGTATTCAAAGGGATTTATATCAATAAAACCTTTTGTATCTACAGCAAGATATATTATTTCACCTTTGTTTTTTAAAGCGTTTTCGTATAAAGGATAGTTTTTTACTGTGTTATTTAAAAAGAAATAGTTTTTTTTCGTCAAATCAACATCTTGTTTAATAAAATTAAAATACAAATCTGAATTATTGTAGAGGTTTTGCGTGTTTAATCTGCTCGTTGTTACAAACAAAATAAAAAACAGAAATTGTAAGAAGAATTTCAGAATTGTTTTATATTCAAAACAAACAACAAAAACGCACAAAGCCAAATAAAAAGGGTAAACAACATAAAAATATCTATACAAAAAAACAGGCTTTATC
>CAKURN010000305.1 GCA_934675695.1 uncultured Candidatus Melainabacteria bacterium
TTTGTGTCAAAATTTTTGATTAATTTTGAAAAAACACTAACCGTTGCACTGTGAAAAGGCCCTCCCATTCCCCCTAAAATAACTACAGCAAGAGCAGGAATTTGATATGCGTAAAAATAAGCGTCTGATGCCAGTGACGCCCCATAGTATTTAGCAACAATAATATCTCTTAAAAAACCGACAATTTTTGACAACAAAATAACAATGACAATTAGTCCTGCACTTTTTATCAAACTTTGGGATTTTTCTTTGTTTTCTGTATTTTCCATTATAGCAATTCTACTCTATATGTAACGGTTCTGCCTTTGTATTCTTTTTTCAATGGTGCAAAATCAATCAGGTTTGAACCGTTGTTTAGGTATTCCGTTATGTTTATTTTGATTAATTTATTATTTGAAATTGAAGTCGTGTCGCCAAATTCCAGTTCATTGATTTTGAATGGAAATTCTAAAACGTTTTTTGGGTTGGAAATCAACAAATAAGCACTTTTGTATGTGTTTTTATCAAAATAGAAATTTGTTTTATAATGAACATTCCATTCGTTGAAATAAACAATTTTAGGATAAGTTGAAATGTTTATGTTTGTGTAGTAATGGTGCAAAATATCGGGGTATTTTTTGCCGCATTTTGCGATATTGTAAGCCCCAAACTGGCTCATTCCAACGCCATGACCAAAACCTCCGCCGGTGATTTTGAATGTTTTGGGGTAGGTTTCTTGACTTATATAACTAAACAATTTTAGATTGCCGATTTTATCAAGAACCGATTCTTGTTCGGTTTCTTCAACTCTTTCTTCTTCTGTATCTTCACCTGTTGTTTCAATAAAGAAATTAGCAGATGGAAGCATAGAATTGTTCTTTTTTAGAGTTCTTCTGATGCCTAGTTCTTTTGAAACTTTGTATTCACCATTTTTTGCAACAATCAGTATTTCTGTAACTTTTGAAGATTTTGCTCTTTTTAAAACTTTTATTTCTTTTAAGCCGGCTATTTTGTTGTCACCATCGTATTTTGGACTGACAAGACCTGCTTTTGACTGCTGTTGCAGGGTGTTGTGGAGAATGTTTTCCAGTTCTTTTCTTTCAAATTCTACTGTCCAGCGAAATTTTGGAGAATTTGTGTCAAGGCCGTTTTTTGATGTCAAAAAATCAATCGCTTCTTTTTCTGAAGTAATAAAAGTTTGTCCTTGTTTATCTATTTTGGCTTTCAAATAAGGGTGAAGCCCTTTGTTTGTGCCGTTTGAAAACACATCGTCCCAATCGTCTGTAATACCTGCAGAAGTTGAAAAATACAGTGCAGTAATGGGTTTTTCGTTGTATAGAGCGTAAATTCCTTTTGTTTCGTTGACTGCTTTGTCTGATATATCTCTATAAGAATTTGCTCCGTAATATACTTGCGAAGCAGTAGAATCTACTACATCGTAGTTTGAATTTATTTTTGCATTTGAAGCATAATTTCTTGCAGCGACTGCTTGGGCTTTTAAGGCTTCTAAACCAAAAGAAACAGGCATTTCGTTTGGAACAACGC
>CAKURN010000306.1 GCA_934675695.1 uncultured Candidatus Melainabacteria bacterium
ACCTATAAAAATAGAAGCCAAAAACATTGACAACTGCCCTATAGTTAAAATATCGAACAAATGCGAACCTATAAACAAAGAAATAAAAACAAAATTATTTGAAAAATTCATCAGAGCAGATTCAAAACTCACAAGAACAACTCGTGGAACGGGTTTGGGACTGTATATAGTTAAAGGTTTGGCTGAAAATATGAAAATAGACATAAAAGTGGATTGTAATGACTATTTTACAATAACTTTGAAATTTAATGACTATGTTAAATAAATACTTTGATATTCTTATTAAAGAAACAAAAAAAGAAACTTTTGATATCCCGATAGGGGCAATGATTGTAAAAAATGACAAAATAATTTCCATCCAAACAAACAAAATTGAAAAAAACAACTCATACATTAACCATGCGGAAATTTTGGCAATAAAAGAAGCAAATGAAAAATTAAAAACATCGAAACTCTTTGATTGCGATATGTATGTAACTTTAGAACCTTGTCCAATGTGTGCTTGGGCAATAATAAATTCCAAAATCAAAAATTTGTATTTTGGTTCTTACGACACACAATACGGAGGGTTTTCGGTATTGAAATTAAACAATTTAGCCCACAGCAAAATAAACATAAAAGGCGGCATAAGAGAAGAAGAATGCGACAAAATAATTAATGAATATTTCAAAAATTTAAGAAAGAAATAATTCCAAAATGAAAGAAATTTTAGACAACCTTGTAAAAAAATACGAAACTAAAGATTTTATAAAATATGACCCAATACAGTTTCCTCATAGATATAAAAACAAAACAGACATAGAAATTTCAGCTTTTATCGCTTCTCTGTTTGCTTTTGGAAAAAGAGAACAGTTTATTAAAAAACTGGATTTTTTGTTTAATTTAGCACAAAGCCCAACTGAACTAATCAAAGATTTTAAAAAATACAATCTTGATGAATTTTTGTATCGTTTTATCAAAAGCAGCGATTTAATAGAACTTTTAAAAATATTAAATAAACTTTATTTTATAGACAAAATGTCATTAGAAGAATTGTTTGACGGTAAAAACAGATTATACAATGCAACAAAATATTTTTATGATAATTCTACTTGTTCAAAATCAAGCGGATTTTGTTTTATGTTTGCAAAACCACAAAACAATTCTGCAATGAAAAGACTGAATATGTTTTTAAGATGGCTAGTAAGAAATGGACAAGTAGATTTCGGTATTTGGAAAAATATCAAAAAATCAGAATTACTAATCCCTCTAGATACCCACGTAGCTAGACTTTCAAGAAAATTCAAACTCTTAAACAGAAAACAAAACGATATAAAATCAGTCATAGAATTAACTGAAAAACTAAGAGAATTTGACCCAAACGACCCTGTTAAATATGATTTTGCACTATTTGGATTGGGTGTAAATGAAGACAATCTACCCTTCTAATTTGAGTCTGGAACCTGTGTGTTTTTTGTTTTGTTTGATTAGAGGTTTGTATTTGTCTTCATTTAAAATTAACTTAACCTCACATGTAGCAGGGG
>CAKURN010000307.1 GCA_934675695.1 uncultured Candidatus Melainabacteria bacterium
ATGTAAGACACAAGAGAATAATTATCAAAGACGATAAAATTAAACAATAGCAAAGGAAGATGGAAAAATTTCAAAGCCGCAAATATTTGCGGCTTTTTGGTATTTATACTGTTGTTTTTTGTTTGACGTATTCTCTTAGGCAAGTTGCCAATTGATCGGGGCAACTGGTTGGTTTGTCGCCACAGTGAATACCTGAGAGTTTATTTATAACATCTTCAATATTCATTCCAATTACGAGGTTTTTTATGCCTTTTAAATTCCCATTGCAGCCGCCTAAAAATTCAACATTTTTTATTTTTTCGTCCTCAAGTTCGATATTCATCATTTTGCAGCAAGTGCCTTTTGTTTGGTATTGTATTACTTCTTTCATATTTGCTCCTTTTTTTAAAATTCTATCACATTATTTAAACTTGTATCAACAACAAAATTTTTATATAATTTTTTTATGAATGAAATAAAAACCATAGCTTTAGTTGCTCCATCAGGCAGAATTAGAGATTTTGACGATTTGAATGCAAAAATAAAAATTTTAAGTAAAAAATTTACCATAAAAAAATTCTACAATGAAGAAGCTTCTAAAAATTACTTATCTGATACAGACAAAAATCGTGCAGAGTATTTTATGAATGCATTTTTAGATGATGAAGTTGATTTAATTTTGTCTGTTCGTGGTGGATATGGTGCAATTAGGACTATTGATTTTGTTGATTTTGACAAAATAAAAAACGCAAACAAAATATATTCAGCTTCGTCTGATGCGACGATACTATTGATGGCACTAGCGAAAAAAACAAAAACAAAATGCTTTCATAGTTTGATGATGACAAATGGTTTTGTTGAAAATTTAGAAAAAAATATAACAACAATAAAAAACGGAAGTTTCAAAATAAATTTTAAAACTATAAAAAAAGGCACATTAAAAGGAAAACTCTGGGGTGGAAATCTTTCCAGTCTGGTGAGTACTTTATCCGGTGAATATTTTTTGCCTGAATGTGATATTGTTTTGTTTTTGGAAGATTTAAATGAGCCATTATATAAAATCGACAAAATGATATATGAAATTTATAGATGCAAAAACCTAAAATCGAAAATAAAAGGTATAATTTTTGGTGATTTTTATTTAAAAGAAGAAGAAATATTTCCTTTATTAAAAGAATATTCTGAATTGTTCGATGTTCCCTGTGTTTCAACAGACGAAATAACGCACAAAATAAATAACTCAACTATTCCATATATGAAAGAAGTAGAATTAATTGCAAATTAAAAAACCGAACTAAAAAGTCCGGTTTTTTTAAGATATTAAACAGTTTGTTTTTCTTTTGCTTTTTTTCTTGAAACTTTAGAAATTCCTGTTCTAGGAAGTGGAGTCCTTGTAACAACTACGGTTGTTGGTCTTTTGTAGCTAGAAAGTTCTAAAGACAATTTTTTAACTTCAGATTTTATTAGTTTTTCTAGTTCTAAATCGTCAGGATATTTTTCTAGAATTTCTTTTTTAGGGTGAATTTTTG
>CAKURN010000308.1 GCA_934675695.1 uncultured Candidatus Melainabacteria bacterium
ACCTATATGTGCTACCAGATATTGTACAATAAATAAAACCGCCATGTGGTTCTGGATCCATAATCCTAATAGGAGTTGAACTAGTCGTATCAATAGTATCAATTACAACATAATGGTTCCATCCAGTACCTTCAAAATATCCTACTACTGGTTTCGATTTTGCTAGGCTATAATATATGTGATAATTTGTAGGTACACTATTTTTATGCGTATATCCTGTAACTGCATATAATGTGAGCACCGCTGGAATTTCGCTTTCACTCAAACCTGTTCCAGATAAATGGCCTGAATAAGAATCATATCCACTAGCCACCTGTTCTGCCGTATAATTTTTGGCTCTTACTTTGTTGATTACACTTGTACAAGAAGCTGCCCAGCAAAGAGAGGATTTACTTCCCTGATTTACATATGAGACAGGACATGACTTAATGTATATAGTACTTCTCTTTATAATAGGTCCTATTCTTTCAGTATTTTGTGTCATTTTTGCTTCATTAATGGCAGTCACCTGATTTCCAAACTGTGTCACTTCTCTGGTGTTCATTTGTGTAGGTAATTTTGCACCGTCTCCTTTTTCTTCATCGTAATCGATTATCTTATGAAAGGAATTTTCTGCATACACATAACACCCTGTACAATCATATATCAATGCACAAGAAATATTATTTTTTGCATAATAATTTAATGCTTCTGTGAAGTTAGTCATTAATTGTATTTGGTAGTCATTACCTTCATCAATTTTAATAGCAAAGAAAATAATATTATTTTCACAATCCAAAATTGGAATATATTCTGATATCTTTTCAAATCCCTTGTCTGTATATTTGTAAGCATTTATACAATTTCCTAATCTAAGCATAGAAAAATCTATTTCTTCGTATCCTATATCCTTTTTCCCTACTTCCGCAAATTGCAACATACCAATCAGTTTACTTTTAAAAATTTTATCGTTAACATCTAGTTTCACGCTTTCCTCCGCAAAAGCCGGCATAGCTGTTAAAAATATCATAAGAAGCGCAAGTACAATAACCAAGAATTTTTTCTTCATATTTCTACCTCCGTTCCATATACCTCAAAGCCATCAAGTAAATACAAAAAACTAAATGCTTTTTCCTTCTCCTCTTCTCTATTTTTTATATGAATTTTACCATTTTTGCGCTGTTATGTCAACTCCATTTGTGCATTATTGTACTATCTGCTATATTTCTCCATCACTTTCTTCGTTTTACCTCTCCGTTTTTCATCTTTCCACTGTTTTTCTCTTACTATTTTCTTTTAATAAAAAACATTCAAATTTCCTCATTTTTTAGCGCAAAACCCTTGACTTATGCCATATAATTTGTTAGGATAACAGAGCGTTCCAAAGACAGCAGGTGGCATCTTGCCGTAAGTCCTGCCGAGGATAGCTCACTTTTGTTTGCTTTTATCCTTATGTCTTTGCGGCATAAGGTCTTTTTTTTGGACGCGTTTATCACTTATCTCATGGAGGTGAAATCATGCCAAA